>JABMSC010000079.1 GCA_013204685.1 Candidatus Omnitrophota bacterium
GTACAGACTTAAGATTGTGAAAAATCTCAGCGCCCATACGTATTGACTGGGAGCATGAATCTGCGCCTGCCGGCATGATCATGAATTCCTGAAGGTCAACATTGTTGTCGGCATGTTCTCCGCCATTAATTATGTTCATCATCGGAATGGGAAGAATGTCCGCATCATCTCCGCCAATATATTTGAAAAGCGGCACACCCCGGCTCACCGCAACGGCTTTTGCTACCGCCAGTGACACGCCGAGTATTGCATTGGCTCCCAGGCGGCTTTTATTGGGAGTCCCGTCAAGTGCTATCAAGGTTTCATCAAGCGCCTTCTGTTCGGCTGCATCCATGCCGGTTACTTTTTGAGCTATCTCGCCCGTAACATTGGAAACCGCTTTCGTAACACCTTTACCCATATACCGGCTCTTGTCGCCGTCTCTAAGCTCGACCGCTTCGTGTTCGCCTGTAGATGCTCCGCTTGGAACGGCAGCCCTGCCAAGTGACCCGTCTTCCAGCACAACATCCACTTCTACGGTCGGGTTGCCCCTGGAATCAAGTATTTCCCGAGCCTTTACTTCCTTGATCGTTGTAGCCATTATTCCTCCTTACAATCGTCTGTTCGGTTATGATCTTATCCGGACTTTTTCGCCTTCTATTTTTAATTTTCCTTCCGCAAACAGTTTCACTGCTTTCGGATACAGTCTATGTTCAACAGCATGGATCTTTTCTTCGAGTGTCTCCAGGGTATCGCCCTTCTCGATCGGGACCTCTTCCTGCAGTATTATGGGACCGGCATCAAGTTCTTCATTCACAAAGTGTACCGTAACGCCTGTAACCTCCACTCCCGCTTCAAATGCATCCTTTATCCCATGCGTACCTTTAAACGCGGGCAGGAGCGCCGGGTGGATATTTAAGATGCGTTCGTTGTACTGTTTTACAAAATTTGAGCTGAGTATGCGCATAAATCCCGCAAGAACTATAAGGTCTACATTTTTGTCTTTTATCTCGCTCATCACCTTTTTGTCGTATTCTTCCCGCGGCATCCCGTTTGCTTCTATAACACGGGTTTCAATGCCTGCTTTTTTTGCGCGCTCGAGTGCAAAAGCTCCGGCTTTATCGCTTACGACAAGTACGATCTTACCCGGGGAAAGACCTCCCCCGGCTTCAGCGTCAATAAGCGCCTGAAGATTGGTCCCGTTTCCTGATGCAAAGACCGCTATATTCATATCATATTTCCTTTATGACCTTCGTGGGACATTTTTTCGCAATGGGTTTAACTTCTTCCGGATCTTTCTGGTTGTCAAAGTTCGCGCGTGAAAGATCGTCCGTTATTTTGAAGAAGCCTTTTGGGGAGAGTTTCTCGCATATCCCGCAGGCGATGCATCCGACTCCGCATATTTTCCTGACACGGAGGGCCGCGTCGTGAGAACTGCATGCAACGTAAAATATTTTGTCTTTCTTTTTCTCCTGCATTGTGATAACACCCCGAGGGCAAGCCTCGGCGCATTTTCCGCATCCGGTGCACTTTTCAATGTCTACCTTTGGCAGACCGTCTATCATGTGAAGCGCATCAAACGGACACACCCAGCAGCAGTCTCCAAACCCCATGCATCCATATTCACATTCCATGCCACCGCCAAAATCCAGGTTAGCTGCCCGGCAGGTGCGGAGGCCCTTATACTCTGCTTGAGGTTTTTTGTTCTCATCCAGTGCGGCGCAATGCACAAGCGGTATTACCGGATAACTTGCCGGCTCTTCTTTTCCCAAAAGCTGGAAGAGTTGCTCTCTGTGTTCTTCCGTCATCACACGGCACTTACCGGGATCCTCTTCCTCTCCGCTTGCCAGGTGTTCCGCAAAATCATGACAGCTTAAATACCCGCATCCACCGCAGTTGGTCCCGGGCAAAATATGCACGGCTTCATCAACCAAAGGATCGTCTTCCACCTTAAGCTTTTTATATGCGAACGCCAGGACAGCTGCGAAAAAGATCCCCAGTCCTGTCATGCTCAATATTGAAATTAAAATCAAATTATCCATAATGTTTTATTGCTCTTATCCGCTGCTGATTATCCCTCCAAACCCCATAAAAGCAAGCGCTAAGAGCCCTGCTATTATCAAGGTTATCCCGGCGCCCTTAAGCGGTTCCGGGACGTCGGCAAACTTAAGCTCTTCCCGTATCCCGGCCATTATTACAAGGGCCAGTGTAAAGCCTACCCCGGCCCCCAAACCGAAAATGATCGATTCCAAAAAATTATAGTCCCTTAAAACCATAAAAAGTGTAAGGCCCAAAATCGCACAATTCGTGGTTATAAGCGGAAGGAATATTCCAAGCGCTTTGTATAGAGGAGGTGAGGTCTTTCTGATGAACATTTCAACGAACTGTACTAAACTCGCTATTACAATGATAAATGTTACGTACTGGAGGAATACCAGATTAAAAGGAACCAGAATATAATAGTAGATAAGCCAGGTAACAGTTGCTGCCAGAGTCATCACGAAAGTTGTGGCTATCCCAAGACCAATGGCACTATCGATCTTGCTGGAGACACCTATAAAGGGACAGATCCCCAAAAAGTATGTCAGAACAAAATTGTTCGTTATGCTCGCGCCGATCAATATAAGAATAAGTTTTTCGAATTCCATAATAGTTCCTGAATATTAGCTTGCCAATGTTAATTTTGAAATCAGAAATACGAAATTCGAATTTCGTATTTTTAGCCCTGCACTCTTTCTCTCGCACGCATCTTTTTATCAATTATGTTAAACACTCCCACCAGGATCCCCAGGGTGATGAAAGCTCCCGCCGGGAGTATCATAATGATCCACTTTTCAAAACCATCTCCAAGGATCTGAAACCCGAAGATCGTTCCAAAACCAAAAAGTTCTCTTATTGAACCCAGGACGATCAGTGCGCAGGTAAATCCCAGCCCCATCCCCAGCGCATCCAGAAAAGATCTACCCACACTGTTCTTCGAAGCAAATGCCTCGGCCCTCCCAAGTATAATACAGTTAACCACTATAAGGGGCACATACGGCCCGAGGGCTTTACTTATGCTGAAAAAGTTTGCTTTGAGAAAATAATCCGCCGCTGTAACGAACGTTGCGATTATTACGGTGAACATGGGGATGCGTACCTGTTCGGGGACCAGTTTTCTGATGATAGATATCACAACGCTCGAGGAAACTACCACGAACAGGGTCGCTATTCCCATAGAAAACCCGAATAGAGCCTTTGTTGTAACGGCAAGTGTCGGGCACATGCCCAGCACCTGAACAAAAATAGGATTTTCCCTCCACAGTCCTCTAATGAGATCTTTTATCATCTTTATTCTCTTGCTTCAGCCCTTCAATGCTTTGCGGATCTCGCCTATCCGCTTATTAAGAATATGAACAACAGAACGTGAAGAAATGGTCGCCCCGGTAATAGCTTCTATTTCGTAAGGCTGTTGGGGTTTTTCATTCTTCACGTATTCTATTTCGTGCGAAAGTGAAAGCCCGTTGAACTGTTTCCGGAACTTATCATCCGCTATTTCCGCTCCGAGCCCCGGGGTCTCCTGCGACTCCAGCACTTCCATGCCATTCATGGTCGTGATCGACCCATCAACCCCGGCTATCATCTTTATTGTCCCCTGATAACCGTTCCCCTCGGCAAGAAACGCATATCCTAAAAGTTTTCCGCTGGAGTCAACCGCTTTAAAAACACCTTCTTCTTTTGTGTTCTGGATCTTGTCAGTTTGGGGAAATATATCCTTGATGGCCCTTTCGGTGTCGGCTTTCATGTTTACTTTTATTTTGGGCATCGAATAATTATAAACAAGAACAAGCGCCGCGCCTGAAACCGTCCCGACAATCGCCAGGGCAACTATCATCCGGACAACGCTATTGGCAAATATATCTGTGAGTTTATTTTTCACGCGTCTCTCCGTACCTTTTCGGTTTTGTTACACGGTTTATAAGCGGCGCCAGCGCATTCATGCAAAGAATGGAGTACATGACCCCTTCGGGAAGCCCGCCCCATATTCGAATTATCATCGTGATCAATCCGCAGCCTATTCCAAAGATCCACCGTCCTTTCGCCGTCACGGGCGAAGTTACGGGATCCGTGGCCATAAATATGGCTCCTATAAGGAGGCCGCCTGCCAGAATATGAAAAAGCGGAGTTCCCGGGAAAAGTTTTGGATTGATAGCGTGTGTTATAAAAGCAAATACTGCCACGGTTGCTATATATGCAAGCGGTACGCGATAATCAATGATCTTTGTGTAAAGCAGGTAACCCATCCCGAGAAGCAAGGCAATGGCTGAGGTCTCTCCGATGCAGCCCCCGACATTTCCTAAAAAGAGGCTCATATAAGGGGTGGCCGCTCCTCCGAACTTAATAAGTCCCAGAGGTGTCGCCGTTGTTACAGCATCCAGTGTTATGGGCTGGGACCAGGTTGTAAGCGCGACGGGGAAAGTCGCCATCAGAAATGCTCGCGCCAGAAGTGCCGGGTTAAAAATATTACAACCGATGCCTCCGAAGATCTCTTTGCCGAAAGCTATGGCAAAGACCCCTCCCAGAAACGCCATCCATAGAGGCAGCACCGGGGGAAGTACAAGAGCCAGTAAAAGTCCCGTTAAGACAGCGCTGGAGTCTCCCAGAGTGATCTGTTTTTTTCTGAATTTCTGGATCGCATATTCGGTAAGGACACAGCCCGCAATCGAAGCTATGATCACCAGAAACGCCTGCCACCTGAAAAAATACAAACTGGCGCAGGTAGCGGGGATAAGCGCCTTGATAACACCTCTCACCATATACCGGGTATCTACCGGCGTGAAAACATGCGGTGCTACATTTATTGTCAGCATCTTCATCTTTTACTTCTTCCTCATCGCAAAGGATTTGCCTTCCTTGATATAGTGCACAAGCGGTATCCTCGCCGGACATGAATAAGCACAGGCGCCGCATTCGATGCAATCCTCGACATACAGCTTTTCTGCATCCTCCCAGTTCTCGGCCCGAACATTCTTCATTATCTCCGTGGGAATGAGCCTTACCGGGCACACGTCTACGCATTTAGCACATTTCACACAAGGGCCCTCGTCAAAGACCTGAGCCCCTTCACCCGATAAGAATAAAATCCCGGAAGTGCTTTTTAGAACCGGCGCGTCCATGCTCGGCTGCGCAAATCCCATCATTGGCCCGCCCACAATGATCTTCCCGGGCTCTTTAAAAAGTTCGATGCCGTAATTTTCAACGATCTCTTTGATGGTCGTTCCTACCCTGATAAGATAATTGCCGGGCCTGTACAAACAATCCCCCGAAATTGTTACTATCCTTTCGATGAGAGGTTTTCTAAAGCGAACCGCATCATATACAGCATTAACTGTCCCCACGTTCATCACCAGAAACCCTATATCCAATGGAAGCCCTCCCGGAGGAACTTCCTCGCCCGTGATCGCTTTTATGATCTGTTTTTCCCCGCCTTGCGGGTACTTTGTTTTAAGAACCGCGATCTCCGCGATGGGAGCGCATTTATTTGAAGATTTTTTCAGGGCTTTTTGAAAAGCAAAAACAGCCGCTTTTTTATTGTCCTCTATTGCTATGTAAACTTTTTTCGGCTCAAGGATCTTGATCAGAATATCGATACTGTCGAGAAGGGCCTGAGTGTTGCGTATCATCAGAACATGATCACAGGTAAGATAAGGCTCGCACTCTGCCCCGTTAATTATCAGGGTCTCTATCTTTTTACCTTCGGGAATAGTTAATTTGACGTGCGTGGGGAACGCTGCGCCTCCCATACCCACAATGCCGGCAGAGCGGACTATTTCTATCAGTTCTTTGGGGGGTACCTCTGCTGTTTCTCTTTCTCCGTACTTTTTGGGTTCTTTTGTTTCATCCCTTTCGATGAAAACGGATTCCACCGGCCCGATCGACGGGTTGAACGCTTTTTTAACATCGATAACCTTGCCTGAGATAGAAGAATGTACCGGGCTTGAAACGAAACTGTCACTCTTGCCTAAAAGCGCGCCCTCTTCTACCACGTCCCCTTTTTTGACAACTGCCGCATTCGGGGCACCTATGTGCTGGGATAAAGGAATTACTGCCGTATGCGGCAAAGCCCCTTCTCTGAGGGGCTCTCTTATGCTTATATCTTTACAATATTCCGGGTGTATTCCGCCGGGAAAAGTGAAAATTTTCATAAAATGTGCCTTATATATATTTATGGGGTAACTAATGTCCATTATACATGCCTGGACATGTTTGTCAATGATTGGAGGGATCGGGTGGGATAGCCTTCAGGCGTCAGGGGCAAGGGTCAGGGTTCAGTAATAGCGGGGAGCGGATAGCGAATAGCGGATAGTAAATAGGGCTTAACTCCTTCTATGCGCTAACCGCTAAACGCTAAATTACTATGTGCCAACAATCCTATTTGCTAAATACACAGTTTTCTTTATTGAAATAAAA
>JABMSC010000080.1 GCA_013204685.1 Candidatus Omnitrophota bacterium
ATATAAAAAATAATTTTGAAGAAGATCTTGGAAAGTGCGAAAGCTTGAAGAGCCTGGAGGAGATCAGGGTAAAATATCTGGGCAGGAAAAGCGGACTGACCGGGATGTTGCGCACTCTTTCAGATCTTTCACCTGATGAAAGAAAAGAAGCCGGCAAGAACGCGAATATACTGAAAGATCAGTTTACCGCGAAGCTTCAGGAAGTAAAAGAAAAAATAGAGACGCAAGTTCCAGGCGAAGAAAAACTGGATATAACCATGCCCGGGGTAAAGGGCGAGCTGGGGAATATTCACCCGATCACGCAGACCATAACACGCATAAACGATATTTTTGTATCTATGGGCTTCAGCATAGCAGAGGGTCCTGAAATAGAATCAGAATTTTATAATTTCGAAGCATTGAACATCCCGCTGGACCATCCCTCAAGAGATGCCTTTGACACGTTTTACATAGACAAGAAGCATCTCCTGAGAAGCCATACTTCTAATGTTCAGATCCATATAATGCAGGCCCAGCCGCCGCCTGTCCAGGCGATCATGCCGGGCAGGGTCTATAGGCCCGACGCGGTAGACGCTACGCATTCATTTATGTTCCACCAGGTTGAGGGGCTTATGGTTGACGAGGATATAAAGTTCTCCGATCTTAAGGGCGCTCTTTCGGTTTTTTGCAAAAGCATGTTCGGGGAAGACATCAAACTGAGGATGAGGCCGCATTTTTTCCCGTTCACCGAACCAAGCGCGGAAGTTGACATCTCCTGCATAATGTGCAACGGTGCGGGATGCCGGGTCTGTTCCGGGAATGGATGGCTGGAGATCCTTGGGGCAGGCATGGTTAATCCGAAAGTGTTTGAAGCAGTAGGATACGACCCTGAAAAATATTCGGGTTTTGCTTTTGGCATGGGAGTTGAAAGAATAGCAATGCTCCTCTACGGGATAGAGGACATCAGGCTGTTTTATGAAAATGATGTAAGGTTTTTGAGGCAATTTTCATGATCGCGGATTAAAACGGAGTTTTTTATGAAACTTAGTTATGATTGGTTAAAAGAGTACGCTGATATTAATGTTTCGCCGGAAGAGTTGGCCCATGGCCTGACCATGTCCGGATCTGAAGTGGAAGGCATGCATGATTCCGGAAAAGATAAGGTCATGGAACTTGAGATAACATCAAACAGGCCCGATTGCCTGAACATTATCGGTTTAGCAAGGGAAGCCGCAGCTGTTTTTGACAAAGATCTTAAACTTCCGGAATTCATCATTCCTGAAAACACCGAACAAGGGAAGGGCCCAAAAGTAGAGTGCGTGATCAAGGACAAAGACTTATGCCCGCGATATACGGCAAGGGTCATTGCGGGCGTAACAGTTAAAGAAGCAACGGACGGAATCGAAAAAAGAATAAAGGCTATGGGTCTTAGAGCTGTGAATAATATTGTTGATGTGACAAATTACTGCCTCATGGAAACAGGGCAGCCCTTGCATGCCTTTGATCTTGATAAGGTGAGGGGCGGGAAAATAATGGTCCGAAAAGCTGTCCGGGGCGAAAAGATCGTTGCGATAGACGAGGTGGAACATGAGCTTAAGCCGGGCATGCTGGTAATAGCGGACTCCCGAGGCCCGATCGCTATTGCCGGGGTTATGGGCGGAAAAGAAACAGAAGTAACTTCGAGCACAAAGAATATACTTCTTGAGAGTGCTTATTTTGACCCGATATCCGTAAGGCAGACAGCACGTGAGCTGGGGCTTTCAAGCGATTCAAGTTATCGTTTTGAGCGCGGTGTGGATAAGGGGATGATCCGCGGTGCATCGGATCGCGCAGCCGGTCTTATATTAAAAGAAGCCGGCGGAAAGATCTGCGAGCTTTATGACGCGGGAAAACTTGCCTCCGGTGGAGCGAAAATAAAGTTCAGCGTTCCGAAGGCCGGTAAGCTTCTTGACATCGCGCTGAAACAGGAAGAGGTAAAACGCATATTCGAGAAACTGGGACTGAAGATCCTTGAGGAGGATGAAGGCAGCGTGCTTGTCGAAGCTCCTACATTCAGGGAAGATCTGAAATCAGAGATAGACCTGACCGAAGAGGTTGCAAGGATATACGGGTATGATAATATCCCCGGAAAAATAGAAAAATTTATTCCGCAGGTCAAAAGAAAAGAAAAAACCCGCCTGGTAAAAGAAAAACTGGTAAAAACATTATCGGCATTGGGGCTGGACGAGATAATGACTTACAGCCTTATAAACGAGGCGGCTGTGAATAGATTCGGTTCTATAAGTAAAGACACGGTGGATCTGGAGAACCCTATTTCCGGGGAACATAAAACCTTAACTCCGCATCTATTGGACGGGATGTTAAGATCGATTTCCTGGAACATTAACAGGAAGAACAGGGACCTCTTCTTTTTCGAGCTTGGCAAAAAATATTCCCGGAAAGGCAAGGGCCCGGACTTTCAAGAAGTGCCCCTTCTTTGCATGGGGCTTACGGGTCTCAAGCGCAGGAACTGGATGGACGGCGAACGCCAGGCAACTGTCTATGATCTAAAAGGGACCCTGGAAGTTCTTTTCTCGAGGTTGCGGCTGGCGCCCGGGTTTTCCAAGAGAGACGTCGATGGGATGATAAACTGCGCCAGCGTTTTGCTCAAGGAGGCCGGCGGGAACATAGGATTTTTAGGACAAGTGAATAAAAAGGTGTTGGATGAATACGATATTGAGCAAAAAGTCTATATATGCCAGATCGAACTTGACCGCATAATGGAAGAGACGGTTTTGCTTGACCATTACCGTTCTATACCACGCTTTCCGGAAGCATCAAGAGACGTGTCCATTTTGTGCGATCAGGCGATCGCTGCAGATGACATTGCGAGTTTGATAAATAAAACGGGCGAAGATATAGTCCGCGAGATCGAGCTTGTAGATGTATATGAGGGCAAACAGATCCCCGAGAACAAGAAAAGTCTTACCTACAACATCAAATACAGCATGGATACTCGCACTTTAACGGACGAAGAGATCGAAGCGGTGCATGAAAGCATCAAAGAAGCTCTTGTGAAAGAGCTGGGCATTGAGATACGGTGACAAGGGGACACATCCGGCGGGGATTTATTTTCTTTCCACAAATTTCCCGCGGTGTTATAATAGTGCTAAGCGATTTCTGTTGGGTTGGTGAAGCGGGGTTCTGAATTGGGCCAACACTTAAACAATGGGCGCCTAACTCCGATATTTCCTTGGAACTACCGGGAGGGAGCCCACCTGGATTACCAGGCCTCCAATTCTTATCTTGCTCACGGCTACGATGGAGTTAGGGCCGGATTCTTGATCCGGCCCTAATCTTTTTTACACAGGAAACTATAGATAACCATGGATCTATTCGAAACACAACCAGATAAAAGCAAAGTGACACCCTTAGCTTACCGCATGTGCCCGGAAAGACTTGATGATTTTGTCGGGCAGGATCACATTATGGGCCAGGGGCGTCTTTTGCGCCGGGCCATTGAAGCGGACCGCTTGAGCTCGCTTATTTTTTACGGGCCGCCCGGTATAGGTAAAACTGCACTCGCGATGATCATCTCTAAAAGAACCGGGGCACACTTCATAAGAAAGAATGCTGTCTCCAGCAATGTGACCGAGATCAGAAAAATAATTGACGGGGCGAAAAAGCAATATCGTATCGATGGGAAGAAAACCATATTGCTTCTGGACGAAATACACCGGTTCAATAAGGCCCAACAGGACGTTCTCCTGCCGGAAGTAGAGGAAGGACACATACTTTTAATAGGGACAACGACGGAGAACCCGTTTTTCTCGGTTAATTCAGCTCTTTTGTCAAGAAGCCAGGTGTTTGAATTCAAAGCATTAGACGAAAACAGGATTGTTGAGCTTTTAAGCAGAGCCCTCAAGGACAAAGAGAGGGGGTTTGGGAAAAAGAAGATCACAATAACGAACGAGGCCCTTAAGCATCTGGCTAAACTTTCAGATGGTGATGCCAGAAAGGCATTAAATGCTTTAGAGGTTGCGGTGCTGACGACGAAGCCAAAAAAGAATGATGAAATAGATATTACCCTTACCGAAGCGGAAGATTCAATACAGAAAAAGGCCGTGGTTTATGATTCGGCAGGCGATGCCCACTATGATACGGTCAGTGCTTACATAAAAAGCATGAGGGGCTCTGATCCGGATGCAGCGCTATACTGGTTGGCCAAAATGATCGTTGCCGGAGAGGACCTTCGTTTTATTGCGAGGCGGCTTGTCATATGCGCATCTGAAGATGTAGGAAACGCTGATCCGCAGGCGCTGGTTGTCGCCAATGCCGCAATGCAGGCGGCAGATTTTGTCGGGTTTCCGGAAGCCAGGATACCACTGGCCCAGGCTACGGTTTATGTCGCTTGTGCTCCCAAAAGCAACGCTTCTTACATGGCAATTGAAAAAGCGGTCAAAGATGTTGAGGATGAACGCACGCAGGAAGTGCCGGATCACTTGAAGGATGCTCATTACCCGGGAGCGGAAAAATTGGGCCACGGCGAAGGGTATAAATACGCTCATTCATACGAAGGGCACTATGTTGAACAGGATTATGTGAGGAAGAAGAAAACATATTATATCCCGACCGAACTCGGCTATGAAAAGAAAATCGCTGAGTGGATGAAGTCGCTAAAGGGGATGGGGAAATAATCCGTGAAAGAACAGGGCAAAGTAATAAAAACAGAAAACGGGAAAGTTACAATCGAGATCTCGCCCAAAGAAGCATGTACAAAATGTTGCTCCTGCACGGCATCAAAAATGCGTCATATTGTTATTTCAGAGGAAAAAGATAAAAACCTCTCAATAGGCGATATAATTGAATACGAAATCCCTTCATCACAGATGTTGAAGATATACCTTCTTTTGTACGGTATACCGCTTGTGGTCTTTGTAGGTGCGATTTTAGCCGTATACGCATTCTACGCACACCCTCTTATAAGCTTTTTCGCCGGCCTGGCGGCCACGATCCTTTCCTATATAATAATAGGCCTTTTTATCAGAAAGGCATCCTGGTATTTAGGATCTGTCTGCGCGAAGAAACCCCAATAAAATACCCACATACAACTTATGTTCGCTAGTGCTCCATAAGTTGTGCGGGTATTTTACTTGACTTATTTAGTAAGGTATAGTATATTTCTATCCTTAGTGATACGGCTGATAGCGGATGGCAAAACTCAAATGACAAAAGGAGAATATAATGGAAGAAAAAGTAAGGGCTGAAATAGAAAAGATCAGGCCGCTTTTGCAGAGGGACGGAGGGGACATTGAACTGGTTTCCGTAGAAGGCGGTGTTGTTAAAGTGAAACTCCAGGGTGCATGCTGTGGTTGTCCCATGAGCCAGATGACCCTAAAGGGCGTTGTAGAACAGCAGCTTAAGGAAGCGATCCCCGAGATCGAAAGAGTAGAAGCAGCATAAGAAGGAAAAATAGGCAAGAATTTTGTGCCGGGTTCTGCGTTCCGAGTGCTGAGTACAAAACCCAGCACCCAGCACCCAGCACCCAGCACTAACATATAATATTATGAAGCTAACTACCAAATCCGCATATGGCGTAAGAGCGCTTATTAACCTTGCGCTTATGTATGATAAAAAAAGTCCGGTTTCTATCAATCGGATAGCCGCCGAAGAAGGGATCTCCAAGGTCTACCTTGAACAGATCCTGAACCGTCTGAAAAATGCCGGGATAGTAAAAAGTATTCGCGGACCAAAAGGCGGATACATTTTTTCAAAAGACCCTGCCGGTATTTCTGTTTATGATGCGGTTATGGTTTTAGAAGGAAGTATCTCTCCGGGCAGGTGCACATCCGGCAAGAAAACGAATAGTATATGCAAAATGGCAGGATGCTGTCCCTCTAAAGAAGTGTGGGATGAAGTGGCCAGGCAGATAGAAAAGACCTTAAAACAATTTTCTTTTAAAGATCTATCCGATCGTGCCGGAAAGATAGGAACAAAAAGACTAAAAAGGGTGAACCCCGCTAGAAAAGGCTGTCCCGAGCTTCTCTAACGATTTAGCAATGATGGCGTGTAACTATCGCTGCAGTTCACACATAAACCGCCAGCAGAAATTGGCGAATTTTTCTAACGGGGTGAAATGGTATGAGAAAAGTTTACCTTGATTCCAATGCAACCACTCAGGTCCATCCGGAAGTGGTAAAGGCGATGATCCCTTTTTATGAGGAGATCTACGGCAACCCCTCCAGCGTACATGGTTTTGGCAGGGAGGCAAAAAAACATCTTGAGAAGGCGCGGGGACAGGTGGCAGAACTGATAAATGCCGCCTCACCGGACGAAATAATATTCACTTCAGGCGGGACGGAAAGTGATAACTTCGCGATCAAGGCTTCAGCATACGCGCTTAAAGGAAAAGGCACCCACATAATAACTTCCTCCGTTGAACATCATGCCGTGCTCAATACATGCAAATATCTCGAAAAAACGGGGTTTCGTGTTACATATCTTGGGGTAGATGAGTATGGGAGAATAGATCCCGGAGAACTTAAAAATAGTATAAGTGGTGACACCACTCTCATAACGATCATGTCCGCTAACAATGAAACCGGGACGATAATGCCTATAAGCGAGATCGGAAAGATAGCCTCAGAGAAAGGGGTCGTTTTTCACACCGATAGCGTTCAGTCTGTCGGGAAAGTGCCGTTTGATGTCCAAAAAAACGGCATTCATTTAGCTTCGCTGTCAGCCCATAAAATTTATGGCCCCAAAGGCGTTGGAGCGCTTTATATAAGGAAGGGAACTGAGATCCTTCAGTGGCAGCAGGGCGGCCACCACGAACAAGGCAAAAGGGCCGGAACAGAAAATGTTCCCGGTATAGCCGGGTTCGGGAAAGCCTGTGAACTCGCGAATAGTCAAGGCCTTAAAGAATGCGCCGGGATTAAAAAGCTCAGGGACCGGCTTCATAAAGGAATAGAGACAAATGTAAAGCAGATAAGATTAAACGGCCATCCCGAAGAACGACTTCCCAATACAGCCAATATAAGTTTCGATTATCTGGAAGGAGAGTCGATCATCCTGAGTCTTGACCTGGAAGGTATAGCCACCTCGACCGGATCAGCATGTACTTCGGGAAGTCTTGAACCCTCTCATGTGCTCGAGAGTATGGGGATCGAGCCATTATTTGCTCAAGGGTCAGTGAGGTTCTCATTGAGCATTTACAATACGGAAGAAGATATAGATTACGTGATTGAAAAACTTCCTCCTATCATAGATAGGCTTCGGAAGATGAGCCCGGTGTATCCGGGGGATTAGGGAAGAGCTCTATATATACAATATTAGGAAGGACAACGTGGAAGAATATTCAGAAAAAGTAATGGAACACTTCAAGAACCCGAAGAATGTGGGTGAAATTAAGGATCCCTCGGGCCGGGGCAAGGTGGGGAACCCCGTGTGCGGGGACATTATGGAACTCTATATAAAGGTTGAAAACGGCACGATCGTAGATGCTAAATTTAGGACATTTGGATGCGGGGCGGCCATTGCGACCAGTTCCATGCTCACGGAAATGGCAAAGGGGATGACCATTGAAGAGGCGGGTAAATTGTCCAATCAGTCTATAGTGGATGCTTTGGGTGGTCTGCCAAAGGTTAAAATACATTGTTCAGTATTAGGGGTTGAAGCGCTTCATAAGGCGATAGACGATTATAACTCTAAGTTATCATGAATAAATGCGTTACGTCCTAGCTTTGAACCGGAGATGTTAATAACAATAGAAAGTAAGACATGGTAAGCCGGTAAGTTAGAACCCCGAACATTTAATCTGTATTCAATGTAGTTTTATTTCAAGCGATAGTGTATAATAATATGGATCGGCAAATGGACAATAATATGTTTGGACAGAATAAGGAGGCAATTAGAAAGGAAATAATCAAGCGTTTGCGGGACCAGGATTCCACGCTAAGGCAGGAAAGAAGCCTGAAAATACAAGAAAAGCTTCTTGCCAGCGAGGAATTTAAAAATGCTGATACAGTCATGACATATGTTTCGTTGCTCACGGAGGTTAGCACGAGCTATTTAATAGAAGAGGCAATGAAGCAGGGTAAAAGGATTTTAGTACCGTATTTAGACCTGAAAAGCGATACAATAATAGCTTCTGAACTAAGTGCGATAGAGATACTTGAAAAAGGACCCTTTGGCATAGAACAGTCGAAGGAAGAACATCTTAGGAAAACACCGTTAGAGGAGATAGATCTTATAGTAGTTCCGGCAATAGCATTCGATAAGAAAAATATGAGATTGGGGAGGGGCAAAGGGTGTTATGATAAGTTCCTCGCCAGCGAAAAGCTAGAAACAGCCAAAACTATCGGACTCGCCTTTAACTTTCAATTGCTCGAATCCTTACCAGTAGATCCTCATGACAGACCCGTTTCACGGGTTATCACAGATTAGTCCCGTTTTAAAGATCCCGCAACGCCTTTAATAGAGTTCATTGTGTTAATTGCGACTACTCTTTTTTCGGGGGAGGGGTTTGACCCCGATCCTCGTTGCAGCTCTGGCGCAAACAACCCGGTGAACCCATAGAAAGGGAGGATACAAATGAACACCAACATCACAATTAGTTATCTGATCATCGCGGTATGCAGTGGTATTTTCTTCTTTTTTCTCGGTTATGTATTAAGGCAGTATGTGGCAAAGATGAAAGTAAAGCATGCCGAGAACAAATCCAAGACGATAATCAACGAAGCGAAAGTTGAAGCTGAAAGAAGGAAGAGAGAATCGATATTCGAGGGAAAAGAGCTTTCACTTAAAATGAGGACAGAGTTCGAGGAAGAAACGAAAGAAAGGCGGAAGGAACTACTGATTCTTGAGAAGCGACTCTTGCAGAAAGAAGAGAACCTCGACAAAAAAGTGGGGCTCCTGGAACAGAAAGACAGGGATCTCAGAAAAAAAGACGATAACGTAAAAGCCAAATATGACGAGGCTAATCGACGTAAAGAAAATCTTGAAAAAATGATCCAGCAAGAGAAAGACCGGCTTCAGGAAATATCCGGCATGAGCAAGGAGGAAGCGAAGAACACGCTCGTGAGCAAGATGACGGAAGAGGCCCGCCATGAAGCGGCTAAAAGCATAAAAAAGATCCAGGACGAAACGAAAGATAAATCTGACAGGGAAGCGCGAAAGATCGTCGGACTTGCTATACAGAAGTGTGCCGTGGACCATACCGTGGATACAACGGTCAGTGTTGTAAACCTGCCGTCGGATGAAATGAAAGGGCGGATAATAGGAAGAGAAGGAAGAAATATCCGCGCGCTTGAGATGGCTACCGGTGTGGACGTAATAATCGATGATACACCGGAAGCGGTAATAATCTCAGGATTCGATAAATTTCGCCGGGAGATAGCAAGGATATCACTTGAACGGCTCCTCGAAGACGGAAGGATCCATCCCGGACGCATTGAGGAAGTTGTTGAAAAGGTCAAAAAGGAGATGGAAGCAACGATCAAGGAAGAGGGAGAAAACACCCTTCTTGAACTTGGTATAAGCGGAGTCCATTCAGAGCTTGTTAAACTTCTGGGCCGGCTCAAGTTCCGTACAAGTTACGGGCAGAACGTTCTGCAGCATTCAAAGGAATCGGCGCATCTCATGGCTACAATGGCAGGTGAACTCAGGCTTGATATTTCACTTGCAAAGCGCATAGGTATCCTTCATGATATTGGCAAGGCTGTTACACATGAAGTTGAAGGAACTCATGCTGCCCTGGGGGCTGATCTAGCTAAAAAATACGGGGAACCCGATATAGTTGCACACGCGATAGCGGCTCATCACGGGGACATTGAACCCAGGACCCTTTTGGCGGTACTGGCACAATCTGCCGATGCCATAAGCGCGGGCAGGCCCGGGGCAAGGCGGGAGACACTGGAGTCTTACATCAAAAGACTCGAAAACCTCGAAGCGATCGCGAATGAGTTCGAAGGAGTTGAGAAAACATATGCTATTCAGGCGGGCAGGGAGATCAGGGTTATCGTTAAACCTGAAAAGGTCGATGATGCCGAAGCCGCTGTTATAGCCCTGGAGATGAAAAAGAAAATAGAAAGTAATCTTCAGTATCCGGGACAGATCAAGGTTGTAATAATCAGGGAAACCAGGTCAGTAGAGTTTGCAAAATAGTTCGGAGTTGGGAGTTCGTAGTCCGTAGCATCTAAGCACGCTTCGAACTCTGAACTACGAACTCCGAACTGATACAAGGAGAACCATGAGAGTACTATTTCTAGGTGATATCGTAGGGAGCCCCGGGAGAGATATTATACGCAGTCTTCTTTGGGATTACAGAAAGAGTAATAAAATAGACACCGTAATCGCTAATGGTGAAAATTCTGCCGGCGGAAGCGGTCTTACTCCGGATATCGCGAAGGAACTATATGGAAGCGGAATTGATATTTTAACTTCAGGCGACCATATATGGAAGAAAAAAGAAATATATAATTTTCTGGATTCAACCGATAGATTGATACGCCCGCTTAATTATCCAAACGGGTCCCCGGGAAAAGGATCTACGATCATAGAGGTTGAAAACGGCGTTAAAATTGCTGTTATTAATCTGGTTGGACGCGTATTCATGGAAGCGGTTGAGTGCCCGTTCAGGCGGGCGCGTAGAGAGATCGAAAATCTTCGGAATGAAACCCCTGTTATCATAGTAGATATGCATGCCGAGGCCACCAGTGAAAAGGTTGCTATGGGATGGTTCCTGGACGGGGCCGTAAGTGCAGTTTTAGGCACTCATACCCATGTGCAGACAGCTGATGAAAAAGTGCTTCCAAATGGAACGGCATACATTACTGACTGTGGGATGACGGGTCCGTTTGATTCTGTAATAGGCAGAAAAAAAGAAAAGATCATAGACAGGTTTTTAACACAGCTTCCCACGCGGTTTGAGATGGCAACCGATGATGTGCAAATGCACGGTGTGATCATTGAAATAGACGGACAGACGGGGAGGGCGCTCAGGATCGAAAGGGTGCAGGCAAAATAGCGGGTAGCGTATAGAAGGAGTTAAACCCTATTTACTAAACGCTATCCGCTAAACGCTATCCGCTAATAATTATGGAACAACACATTTATACCGTTACCGAGTTAACGCGCCAGATCAAGGAAGTCCTGGAAGGGGAGTTTGAAAAAGTATGGGTGGAGGGAGAGATATCAAACCTCACAAAAGCTTCTTCCGGGCACATGTATTTCAGCATTAAAGATGAAAACAGTCTTCTGGGATGTGTTATGTTCAGAGGCAATAGCGCCCGGATGAAGTTTTCAGTTGAAGACGGCATGCATGTTTTGTGTTACGGGAATGTAAGTCTCTATGAAAAACGGGGTCAATACCAGCTGTATGTAAGTAAAATAGAACTACGCGGTAAAGGTGCCCTTCAGATGGCGTTCGAACAGCTGAAAAAGAAACTGTTCGAAGAAGGACTGTTTGACGAGGAGCACAAGAAGGCTCTTCCCTTTTTACCGTTACGGGTTGGGGTTGTCACCTCGCCTACGGGCGCGGCAATAAAAGACATACTTAAAGTTTCAAGACGCCGTTTCGCTAATATTGAAATATCCTTACGTCCCGTTCGCGTCCAGGGTGATGAGGCGAAAGACGATATTGTCCGGGCCCTTGAGGAGCTGAACGAATTTAATGATCATTTAAAAAAAACCGGCCAAGATCAGCATCCGATAAATGTAATAATCCTGGGTAGGGGCGGAGGCAGCCTGGAAGACCTGTGGGCTTTCAACGAAGAAAAGGTGGCAAGGGCCATACATGCCTCGAAAATACCCGTAATAAGCGCAGTCGGGCATGAGATAGATTATACCATATCGGATTTTACGGCGGATTTCAGGGCAGCGACTCCGTCAGCTGCGGCAGAATTGGTGATGCCCCTGAAAGAAGATCTAATAGCGAGAGTTGATGATTGCCTCAAGAGACTTTCGTTAGCTGCGAAGACAAAAATAGATATTCTCGGAAAAGAGGTAAAGAGCCTCAAGGATAGTTATGTTCTCCGCGCGCCGATGAATGTTTTCTTGCAGCTTGAGCAGCAGATAGATGATCTGGTGAGGACGGCTCAATCCGGCATGGAGCATTCCCTGCAAAAACTGGCGGGGGGCCTGGATGCTTCATGCGGCAAACTGGAGGCACTGAACCCACTGGCGGTTCTTGAAAGAGGGTACAGCATTGTTTTTAAGGAAGGCAAGGTTGTAACCGAAGCTGCCCGCCTTAAAACCGGAGACACATTAGAGACAAGATTTGCAAAAGGAAAAGCTAAAAGCAGAGTAGAAAGTATCGAGAAAAAAACTGGAGGGAACCATGGCTAATATAAGTTTTGAAAAAGCCCTGGAAAAACTGGAAAAGACGATAGAAGAACTCGAAGAGGGAGGCCTTTCTCTGGATAATTCGCTTAAGAAGTACGAGGAAGGCATTAAGCTTGCTCGTCTTTGCCAGGAAAACCTGGACAAAGCAAAGAAAAAGATAGAGACTCTCATGAAAAAAGATAGCGGTAAATTTGAGCAGAAACCATTTGAAGAAGAAAACAAATGAGTTTACAATATTATATAATTATCCGGGAGAATAAATGGCAGATCTATTAAAGAACATCTCTTCGCCGCGGGATCTAAAGAAACTGGATCTAGACAAGCTGAACCTTCTGGCGGGTGAAATAAGAGAAAAAATGATCGATGTAACTTCCCGTAAGGGGGGGCATCTGGCCGCCAGCCTCGGGACGGTCGAGCTCACCGTTGCTTTACATTATCTTCTGGACAGCCCCAAAGACAAGATCGTCTGGGATGTGGGGCACCAGAGTTATGCACATAAGCTTCTTACGGGCCGGCTTAAGAATTTTGATACGCTGAGGGAACTCGGGGGCTTAAGTGGATTTCCCCGGGCAAAAGAAAGCGAGCACGACCCTTTTACCTGCGGGCACAGCGCAACTTCGATATCTTCGGCACTCGGGCTTGCCGCAGCCAGAGATCTAAAAGGTGAGGAAAATAAGATAGTGGCTGTTATAGGCGATGCTTCTCTTTCAACGGGCCTGGCATTTGAAGGATTGAATAATGCCGGGCACATGAGGAAAGACCTAATAGTTGTACTGAACGACAATGAACACTCCATATCCAAGCCCGTAGGGGCGATGAGCAGATACTTAAACAGGGTTATAACCAATCCGCTTTACAACAAGGTCCGGCAGGAATCAGAAAAGATAATAAAAAGTATTCCCAAGCTGGGGAACGCGACGTATAACACGGTGCGCAAATTCCAGGAGGGGCTTAAAAACCTGATCGTGCCCGGGATCTTATTCGAAGAACTGGGGTTCAGGTATTTTGGTCCGATCGACGGGCACAATATTGAGCAGCTGATCCCGGTGTTCAAGAATATTCTTACCTTAAAAGAACCGGTCTTTGTCCACGTGATCACCAAGAAAGGCAAGGGATATAAATTCGCGGAGGAAGATCCTGTAAGGTTTCACGGGGTGACATCGTTCAACAAAGATACCGGCAAGGCAACCTCTCACGCCGGAAGCGGCGATAAAACCTTCACAGATCATTTCGAGGACAAAATAGTAAAGATGGGGAAAAAGGACGACCGCCTTGTAGCTATTACGGCAGCAATGCCGCACGGAACAGGTCTTCAGAAGTTCGCTGAAACCTTCCCCGAAAGATTCTATGATGTCGGCATTACCGAACCCCATGCAGTGACTTTCTCAGCCGGGCTTGCAAAAGGCGGGATGCATCCGGTGGTAGCGATATATTCGACTTTTCTGCAGCGGTCGTATGACCAGCTTATACATGATGTCGCGCTTCAGGAGCTCCCGGTTGTTTTTTGTCTGGATAGGGCGGGACTCGTAGGTAAGGACGGGCCCACTCATCACGGGGTTTTTGATATCGCGTACTTGAGAAGCCTTCCGGGATTTATTGTAATGGCTCCTAAAGACGGAAGGGAGCTTGAGGCAATGATGGAAAAAGCTGTGGAATGGCAGAGGCCCGTTGCAATACGGTACCCGCGTGCCAGCGCCGCGCAGCGGGTAAGCGCTTCCTCCTGCGCGCCGCTTGAAGTCGGCAAAGCGGAGCCTCTCAGAAAAGGAAATGACCTTGTTATTCTGGCTTTGGGAAGCATGGTGAATGCCGCCCTTGACGTGGGAAGCGTTTTGTCCAGAAAAGTGGTAGAAGCGGCTGTTATAAACGCGCGGTTCGTTAAACCGCTGGACGGAAAAGTCCTTGAAGAGATAGCTTTAAAAGGGAAGCCCGTTTTTATCCTGGAGGAAGGGGTGGCCAGCGGCGGTTTTGGAAGTGCAGTTATGGAATTTTTCGAAAGAGAAAACATAAAAGACATTAAGGTCAGGTGCTTAGGGCTGCCTGATGAGTTTATTGAGCACGGGGCAAGGGAAGAACTTCTCAGGAAATACCACATGACCCCCGATGAACTTGCGGCGATCATCACATCTGAATTATAGGAACAAGATGACGGAAAAACAGAAGAAACTAAAAATATCCATTGAGAAGTGCAAGGGATGCGCGCTGTGCATAAAAGTGTGCCCGCAGAAGTCTTTAGAGATGTCCCAGGAAGTCAATAAACGCGGGATGCAGTATGTTATTTTAAAACATCCGGAAAAATGCAACAAATGCGGACTTTGTTTTATGGTTTGCCCGGATTGTGCTATTGAAGTAGAGGAAGAATGAAAAAACGATACTTATACACAGGAAACGAAGCTTGCGGTGAAGGCGCGGTAAGAGCAGGATGCCGGTTTTATGCGGGATATCCCATAACCCCGCAAAACGAGCTTACGGCTTATATGTCCCGCAGAATTGAAGAAGAGAAGGGTGTTTTTATCCAGGCGGAAAGCGAACTCGCGGCTATTAATATGGTGTATGGCGCATCGGCTGCCGGCGCAAGAGCCATGACAAGTTCTTCTTCTCCCGGGATAAGCCTTAAACAGGAAGGTATATCCTACATGGCGGGCAATGAACTGCCCGGTGTGATTGTCAACGTGATGCGTGGAGGCCCCGGACTGGGCAATATAGATACGGCGCAGAGTGATTATTTTCAGGCCACAAAAGGCGGCGGACACGGGGACTACCGTCTTTTAGTACTTGCTCCGGCCAGTGTTCAGGAAATGTTTGATTA
>JABMSC010000009.1 GCA_013204685.1 Candidatus Omnitrophota bacterium
CCCCATAACAAGCCTATATACAGAGAAAATATTGCATGCCTTCTTCTGGGGAGCCGTATTATGCCCATTAAATGCGATGCGTTAAATATGGGGGCTTTTAGAGATAAAGAGATAGGCGTATTGTCATATGGGGTTGCCGCGTCGGAGTTTCGCCCAGCCTCACAATGACGGGTGGGTGTAATAGTCGCGTAAGTCTTTAGGACGTGGGGGTATGCGGCATATCCAGGAAAGCAAAAAGCCTCGTAACATTTTCATGCTACGAGGCTTTTACAACTGGTGAATCAGGACAGACTCGAACCACCTTGTGCTACCGGATAACACCTATCTCTGTTATTTAATCAATGTACGACTTATAAGTTCCCTTTATATAACGAGTTAGCTTGGATTTGTGCCTGAATCAGAGATATGTTTTGTATTCTTAAAAGCGCTACCGGGAAAGCCTCGAACGATAGTTCGAACCATGATTCCCTTCAAGCAGTAACCAGTCCTATAAGGAGCGATTATGCCAACTTGAAACTGGCTTTCGAGTTTTAAATCATTTCAACATAAGGAGTGAACAACTAACTTTTTGGAGAGAGATCCTGTTAAGTGTGATGTTTTGTGGCTTTCTTCCTAACAACTTATCCCTTCCTAGATCGGTATCTCCTGTTCAATAGCATCCTGATCCTTGCTAGTAGTCTCTTCCCGTCAAAAGGCTTGACCACATAATCATCGGCGCCAAGATCTACGCCTCTTATTCCACTTTTTTCATCTTATTAGGCTATGGAGGACAGGTCAGCAGACTTTGACGGAGAGTTTCATTGAAGTTTGTCTTCATCAAACACCAATTATAAGCTCACTCAAGCATTGCAAGTTTCGACATCAGACTCTTCTCCAGATAGCCCAGATCGAATGGTTTTACGATATAGTCCGAGGCGCCCAGTTTCATGGTCTCCCTGGCAATCTCCTCATCTATCACCCCGGTTGCCATGATCACAACGACGTTTTGATCAATTTTCCGAATTTTCTTCATTACCTCCACACCGTCCATGTCGGGCATCCTGATATCCAGAAGAATAACTTTTGGTTTCTCTGTTTTTAGCTTTTCAATCCCATCCGCCGCAGACGTGGTCGTTATCACTTCATACCCTTTTTTCACCAGGAATGATTTAAGCATTTCGCATATTTCGACCTCGTCATCGATCACAAGGATCCTTTCTTCCACGGGTGGGGTCCTTTCGTTTTAGTTTGGAGTTCGGCGTTCATAGTTCGGAGTCGTTAAACGGCGATTTTGTACTACGAACTCCCAACTACGAACTATTCATTGTCCTTTCATTGCTGCTTATCTTTTCAGTTCTCGCTTCTTAGTTTCGCTTTTTTCAGCATCAAGAGGAACTTGACAATTGCCGTGTAAGGCTGCGCCTTTATTAACAACCAAAACTGGTGATTGAATATTCCCGGTTACCTGTGCGGATGAGGAGAGTTCAAGGTGCTTGCCGCATTTAATATTCCCTTTCACTTTGCCCAGGATAACTATATTTTCTCCATCTATTATCTTTACTCTTACATCCGCTGCTTCCCCTATAATCAAGTTTCCTTTGGTTTTCAATTCACCCCTAAACTTACCATTTATCCTTAAGTTAACAGGAGTGGTAAATGCAAGCTTACCCTCCATCCCAGCATCTATGTCTATAACTTTATCACCTTTTTTTATCCAGTTATTTTTCTTGAACATAAGCTTTTGCCTCTGAGGTAAGATACTCTGCCAACTTCTCGAATTCCGCTTCACTCCTATTACGCTGAAGAAGCAATCTCTGATAATCTTTTACTTTTTCTGCTTCTTTCAGTTCGATATCTGAACTTTTCTGAAAAGTTTGGGAATTATATTGTGATCTGCGCCGATGAAAAGAATGCCTATCTCCCCATGATTTAGGGTTTCGCAAATTCTTCTGGCAATGTAACCATCTCTTTTCTTAAGCAGGCTGTTTTTGGTTAGCTTGTAAATTAAGTAAGATATTAGCTTTTCTGCAATACTTTTGGATTTGATTATTTTAACAATGCGGTCTCTTTCTTTCTTAACAAGAGAGAAATCCTCCGTCTGAACTAAAGTTGCTCCTTTTTTTATTAACTCATCAATGATTTGGTAATTTTTGCTGCCGGCCTTAATCCCTTCTTCGATTATCTTTTGACCGACTTCTCCGTCAGCCACCATACCATCCTGGTATATCTTATAACCCTTGACATCCGAATCCGCAAAGCTTCTAACAATGGAATTCCAAAAACTATCAACAGTCCTTCTGTGTCTTTCCCAGAACTCTTCTCCAAAGCCCGCGATGCCTCTTTTATCTACCTGCTTAGCAATACTGCCCAAGTCGGCACTCATATGTATAATAGGCACATATATCAGTTGTTTCATAATGGAAATAAGATATTTATTATGCCAGTTTTTTTGTCTTTATGATTAGGTCTGCTGTTTTCATGCGCAACTTAGCAACAAAACGACAATTCTGGCAATCTAATTTTTTTTCATCATAATCAGGGCAAGAAATAAATACGTCTACTTCTTTCTTAAGCTCTTCGGCAAATTTTGCTTTCTCTTGCACCTCTTCGACCATATTAA
>JABMSC010000081.1 GCA_013204685.1 Candidatus Omnitrophota bacterium
ACCCCACACACATTAAAAATACCACAGCATTAGACCCGCCATAACTTATAACAGGAAGAGGAAGCCCCACAACAGGCATAAATCCAACCGTCATCGATATGTTCACAAACACCTGAAAAGCTATCAACGTCACTATCCCCGCAGCCATCACTTTTCCGTAGATATCACCCGCGGATGCTATTATCTTTATCCCCCGAAAAATAACGACGCCGTACAGCCCAATAAGCATCAAGGCCCCGAGAAAACCCCACTCTTCTCCTATTACGGAAAATATGAAATCGGTGTGCCTCTCCGGCAGAAACTTTAAATAACTTTGCGTACCGCTCAGCCATCCTTTACCGAACACTCCTCCGGAACCGATCGCGATCTTGGACTGTATTATCGTATACCCTGCACCGAGAGGATCCAGGTTGGGATTCAGGAAAACCATTAGTCTGTTCCTCTGATATCCTTTCAGCATCCCCCAAAAAACGGGCAGCCCCGCTAAACCTATCGCAATGTTTGTGACGATGTATTTCACCTTTTCACCGCTTATATACAGCATGGAAAAAAGTATGGGAATAAGTACGATCGCTGTGCCGAGATCCGGCTGCAGAAAAATAAAAACTGCCGCAGGCATTACAATGGTCACTGCGAGCAGATAATTTTTCAGTGTTCCTATCTTCTCGCGCCTTTCTCCGAGAAAAGCAGATAAAACCAGTATCACCGTGATCTTGGCAAACTCCGAGGGCTGTATGGAAACAGGGCCCAGGTCTATCCATCTTCTGGCACCAAACCTCTCCCCTCCAAACAGGAGCAGAAAAACCAAAGCCGCCAGGTTGATGCCGTATGCCAGATACGCAAAGTCCAGAACTTTCAGATAATCAATATTCGTAATTATGATAAGGACTGCCAGTCCGATCATCACCCACATGATCTGTTTTGCAACAAGGCTGTTTATTCCTGAGGCCCCGCCCTCATGATCCCATGTTGCGGAATAGATAAAAACGATCCCCAGGAACGTGATCAAAAGCGCGGTAAATAACAGAACCTTATCTATTTTTCCTTTTCTTGTTGTTCTTATCATAATATTTGCTCGTAGCTTGCAACTTGAAAAATACGAAATTCGAATTTATCGCAACCATTGCGCACCCCACCGCCACTATACGCTACCTGTCCCGTTAGAAATCTTTGATTTGTAACGGGATCCGCTAAACGCTTACCCCTTATCCTATTTCCCTAACAACCCCAACCGCCCTGCCTCCTTAAACACCTTCCCAGCCGTTCCGGCAGCATAATATCCGCCCTTACCGCCGTATTCGTCAAACACTACCACCACAAGCTGCGGGTCTTCGTACGGCGCAAACCCTATAAACCAGCCGTGACTTTTCCTTTTCGCAGTCTGGGCTGTACCGGTCTTGCCTGCAACTACAATGTTACCCAGTTTTGCCTTCATGCCTGTGCCCCGGGGGTCATTGACAACCTTCCTTAAGCCCTCCCTCACTGTCTGAAGATTTTCAGGAGAAATACCAAGATAGTCTCTCGAGGTTATGTTCACATCAACATCTCCTACTTTCATCGCAAGATGGGGTCTCACCAAATACCCGCCATTGGCAAAAACCGCTATCATCCTGGCAAGCTGCAGCGGTGAACAAAGAAGATATCCCTGCCCTATAGAGTAATTAACGGTATCACCCTTGTACCAGCTGTCATTAATCCTCTTTTTCTTCCAGATGCGCGAAGGGAGCGTGCCGCGTCTCTCCCCCGGAAGGTCTATTCCGGTGCGTGACCCGAATCCGAACAGCTCAGCATATTCCGCTATTTTTTCCACGCCCAGGAGAAGCCCCAACCTGAAAAAATAAACGTTGCATGAATGCTTTATTGCCTCTTTGAGGGGAAGTGTTCCATGTCCGGTTTTCCTCCAGCATTTAAACCGCGTGCGCCCCAGAGCTAAATACCCGGGGCAATTAAATGTGGTCTCCGGTGTTATGGCACCTGTTTCCAGCGCAGCTGTAGCCCCCACAACTTTGAACACCGAACCGGGCGGATAAGAGGCGGCGTGGGCCCTGTTCACCAAAGGATATACCTTCGCTTCATCTTTGATCAACGCGTTCCTTTCCTCATTTCTTGTGCTGTCTATAAAAACTTTCGGATCATAACTCGGAGCGCTTGCCATCACCAAAAGCTCTCCGGTATCAGGATCCATGACCAGGATCGCGCCACGCTTATCCTTCAAAAGAGCGTCACAATACTCCTGAAGCCTGGCGTCCAGCGTAAGGCGGACATCCTTGCCGGGCACCGGCTCCTTAAGCCCCAGAATGCTTGCTTCACGCCCCCTGTGATCTACTTCAAGCTGTTTACCTCCGTGTTTTCCCCTGAGATATTCGTCATAATATCTTTCTATGCCGCTTCTGCCTACAAGATCATTTATCCTGTATCCGTACGGCTTTAATCTTTCAAATTCAGCCCGGTTTATAAGCCCCAGGTATCCCAGAGCATTTGCCGCGCTTTTTGAATACAAGTATTCGCGCTTGGCAGACACCTCGAGCAAAAGACCCGGGTAATCCATTCCTATTTCCTCGATGTGAATTGCTTTTTCTATACCGATATCATCCGCGACAAGAAGAGGCGTGTAGGACTGCCGGCGGCTTTTTCTGATGGTCGAGACTATTTCCTCCTCCGGCATTTCTAAAACGGAACTAAGGACATTCGCCATCGAATCCATGTCACTGATCTGATTATAAACAATGAAAACCTTGAAAGAGAGGACATCCTTAACCATGGCCTCGCCATTTCTGTCAAAGACAGTACCGCGGGGGGCCATCAAAGGAACGACCTTGAGCCTGTTGCCTTCTGACATGGTCCTGTATCTTTCGTGCATTACGATCTGGGTATATGCCAAACCTATCAAAAGCACCAGCATGCAGAAAACTAATATGAAAGAATAAAATTTGATGCGCATAATTCAATAAGTTCGTAGTTCGTTGTTCGTAGTTCGGAGTTGTTGGCTCACCTTGTTTAAATTAGCATTTAGCAATTAGCAATTTAAAATGCTAATTTTTCATTGCTAACTTTGCATTGCTAAATTATACTCCCTGCCCCTTAACGCTTACCCCTTAAACCTTAAGCCTGACTCATTCCTCCAGACGTAGAATTTTTTTCAGTAAAATAAAAACAAACGGTGAAATTAGAACTGTAACAGCCAGGTGCATCCTGCTTGAGAGGATCACAAAAGGTACGGTCAGATCATTTCCGCTGACAAAATTCAAGTAAAGCGTATGTACCGCTACCACTATAAATGAGGCCGCCATAGTAACAGCTATCTGAAAAACAGGATTCTGCCTGTAAAACTTCTTCGCAAGCAAAGAAGACATCACTCCCAGCAAGGAAAAAAGAAAAATATCAAGGACAACCGTTCCGGCAGAAAAAGTTCCCCGCAGGAGACCCGCAATGGATCCAAAAACAGCTCCCTGGCCCGGCCCCATGAATATGCCGGTAAACACGGCCATAAGAAGTATGATATCCGGAAACCAATTGAGGTGCCGCATAAGGACGATCTGCATCAGAACGGAAATTATCAGTAGGCTATAAAGGTATATGCGTGTTTTGGTTTTGGTCATAAAAATAATACTCTTGAGATCGCATAGGTTTGTGATGGGTATCCGATATACAGTTCACAGCTGTCAGTTCATGGTTCATGGTTCGTAGTTCACAATTCGTCGTTCGGTTTTCGTGATTCGTTGTTCGTTGTCGTGAGCTTGCTCTCCTTGTTTCTCGCAATGACGGAGCGGGCACCCCACCTCCACTCGAATCACGAACGACGAAACCCGATACCCGCACCCCCCCCATCACCTGATGCAAAGCACCTCTTCCTGCTTAAAGGGATCCGCGTAGGGTTTGATTATCGCATATTTATACAAACCCGTCTTACTCTTACCAACAGAAACTACCCTGCCGACATTAATACCTTTGGGAAATATCCTGCTGAAACCGGAAGTAATGACAACCGACCCTCTTTTAACTTCCGCATCGACAGGCAGGTACAGCATCTTCAATGTATCTTTTCCCGCGCCCATTAGAATGCCGTGGACTCTGGTGCCCCGGAGCATCCCTCCGGCCTTAAAACTCGGATGAGTTATGAGCATAACTGAAGCCGTCTCGTGCGTCGTCTCTGTCACCATGCCCAAGAGTCCCTTTGCAGAGCATACCGCTGACCCTTTATGCACATCATCATCAAATCCTTTGTCTATCAAAAAAGATTCTTCCCAGTTATTGGGGTTTCTGGCGATGATCTCCGCCGAGACGGTGCTAAATCCGATTTTTTTCTGGAAGCGCAAAAGAGATCGAAGGCGTTCGTTCTCTTTCTTTAATTCCTTGAATTGTTCAAGTTCGAGGGAAAGGTCCGCTGCTTTTTTTCGCAGAGTTAGGTTTTCTTCGGTAAGGGTTTTCTTGCTCTCGAAATGCTCCCCGACATCCGAACAAACATCCAGAGTGAAAGAGAGCCCTCTGACGGCAACGGTTCTGATCTGACTGACAATATTGGAAAATAAAAAGAAAAACGCGATTATCGCGAATACGAAGATGGAGATTATCCAGATTTTGTTGTTAGCGAAGAGTTTATACACATTGAATTTCTAACGATTATTTTTGAAGGCTGTGCGAAACTGTTAATTTTTTAAGATATTTCAATTCGCTTAATACTTTACCGGTACCAAGAGCCACTGCGGTCAAGGGATCGTCCGCAAGATGAACCGGCAGCCCCGTTTCCTCAGCAATGAGCTTGTCTATTCCCCTTAAAAGAGCTCCGCCACCGGCGAGTATAAGTCCTTTTTCTATCAAGTCTGCTGACAGCTCCGGGGGCGTCCTTTCCAGGGTTATCCTTACAGCCTCTACGATCTGAGCTATCGGTTCCGAAAGGGCTTCCCTTATCTCTTCACTGGTTACTGAGATCATTTTCGGAAGGCCCGCAACAAGGTCCCGGCCCCTGACATCCATGGTTATTTCTTCTTCCATGGGATATCCGGACCCTATTCTTATCTTTATTTCTTCAGCCGTTCTTTCTCCGACCATAAGATTATATGTTCTTTTTAAATAATTTATAATTGCCTCATCCATCTCATCCCCGCCTATACGGATGGACTTTGAAAAAACTATTCCGGCCAGCGAGATAACCGCCATTTCAGTGGTCCCGCCACCAATATCTATGATCATGTTACCTGAAGGTTCCTGTATAGGGAGTCCCACGCCTATTGATGCGGCAACCGGCTCTTCCAGCATAAAAACCTCGCGTGCTCCTGCATGAAGAGCTGAATCTTTTACGGCGCGTTTTTCAACCTCTGTGATCCCGGACGGTATTGCAATAATAATTCTGGGGCGTGCCAGGGTCCGGGAATTGTGAACCTTCTTTATAAAATACCTGAGCATACTTTCGGTGATCTCAAAGTCGGCGATAACACCGTCCCTCATAGGCCTTATGGCGACAATGTTCCCGGGGGTTCTGCCAAGCATGCGTTTGGCCTCTTCCCCTACTGCCAAAACATTTTTAGTGCCGGCCTCTATGGCCACAACTGATGGCTCACAAAGAACTATACCCTCGTTCTTCAGATACACCAACGTAGAAGCTGTCCCGAGGTCTATCCCCATATCACTGGAAAACAGACCAAGAAAACGGTCGAAATATTTGTTCATGTATGTGCGCAGCATGCTGTGGGGTCCTTTTTTTTTGGAAGTTGCGGCGGTCCAAAGAGACACACGTATATATTTATACTAC
>JABMSC010000082.1 GCA_013204685.1 Candidatus Omnitrophota bacterium
AGTCAGGTCAACCGCGTTATATTTCATACTAGATACTGCCTTTTTAGTATATTCGGATGTTTCGTCCCCGCCTACAAACACGATATTTGAATTAAATTTTTCATGCAATATATCCGCTACTTTAGCGAATCTCTCCGGAAACCATCTTTTAGACGAACAGCTTGCCCCCACATGAATAGCAATTATATTATCCCGGAGATCACTATCTTTAAAGACGGCATCGACCAGATGTTTATCTTCCTCGGAGGTTGTCATATAAGGTTTTCTTCCGGCTCCCTTTACATAAAACCCGGCATTCTTTAAAAGATCAAAACTATAATCAACTTCGTGCTTGAGCCCTTTTTGTTTATTATGCGGGATCTTTTTCGTAAGCAAGTGCCCCATTTTTCTGTCATACCCTATCCTCACCGGGATACGGGCAAGAAAAAGCATTATATGAACCCTGTTTGTCGGATGAAGCGCAATGGCTGTATCGAATTTTTTCTGCTTTAACTTTTGAGCAAATTTTACGGTGCTCAAGAAACTTTTTTGTTCACCGCGCTTATCATAGACAATAACTTCATCCAGATGAGGATTATTCGCAACTATATCCCGGTTCTCGGGTTTTACCATAAAGGCAATATATGCATCCGGATACGATTTGCGTATATACCGGATGATGGGAGTGGAAAGCACCACATCGCCCAATCTATCAGTTCTTGTTATAAGTATTCGTTTTGGGTCCATAATTAAGAGCTAAGCTCCCCGTACACCCTTTCATATACCTCGTGATCTTTCTCTGAAAAACACACATACACTATTTTCTCAAAATTGTCCTGAACCTTTATCCCTTCTTCTATTGCAATACGTGTTGCTTCTTCAACCGGATATCCGTAAATACCGGTACTTATAGCGGGGAACGCGATCGACTTAAGGCCATTTTCCTTTGCGCGGGCGAAACTGTTCTTATAACAATCCCTCAAGAGTTCCGGTTCACCCGAAGTGCCGCCGCGCCAAACCGGACCGGGAGTATGAATTATTTTCTTTGCCTTCAGGTTCCCCGCATTTGTTATAACAGCTTCACCGGTTTTACATCCTCCTATCTTTCGACATTCATCCATAACGGATGGTCCCGCAGCTCTGTGTATGGCACCATCCACACCGCCACCGCCGGCCAGGTGTGTATTCGCAGCGTTCACGACTGCCTCAACATTTTCCTGTGTGATGTCGCCTTGTTTGATATTGATCTTTCCCACGATGTCTTCCTTTCAGCGATAAATTAACTCGTAGCTCATAGGTGGTAACTTAAATTCGAAATCAGAAATCCGAAATACTAAACAAATTCGAAATCTCAAATCACAAATTCCAGACACCACCGCAAGCTTTCGAAAATATTAAGTATTATCGTTGAGCACAATACGGGTTTTTGGTATTTCGAATTTCGTATTTGGGATTTGTTTCGAATTTCGATATTCGAATTTCGTATTTTCAATTTATGAACTATCTTCCCCCTTATCCAATATCTCCCTCGCTGCCTCAAAAACCTTTTTTGTCCTTACACCAGAGATACATCTCACTTCACGTTTCTTCCTGCAGTCCGGCTTTTCACAAGGCCTGCAATCAACCTCAGGACTCATGACAATGCTTCCTTCCGCAAGAGGGCCGTATTTTTTCTCATCTGTCGGCCCGAAAATAGCAACTGTAGGGGTTCCCACAGCACTGGCCACATGCAGCGGCGCGCTGTCATTCGTTATTACAAGATCAGCCCGCCTGATGAGCTCCGCAAGCGCCCCGAGAGACGTCTTACAGCACATGTTTACAACCGAACCGTTCTTTTCTGAAGTCACTTTCTCTGCTGTCGCCTTGTCATCTTCATTCCCTATTACGAATATACGGGAATCGGTCCGGGTGGTAATTCTTCTTATAAGTTTCCTGAATTTCCATGCCGGCCATCTTTTAAGCTCGCTCTTCGCCCCGGGGTTTACGACGATCAGCTTGCGATCCGCGTCATGGGTCAACGCTTCATCTATAAACTTCCGGTCCTCGTCCGGAACCGGAATAAAAAATCTATTATTAGAAAATGGATCAGCAACAAGTCCCTTTAATTTTGACAGGTGCTCATCTTTTTTGTGATTAACCTTTTTTGAAGGAAACACGCTAAGCCTTGAATGATATTTAGCCCCTACAAGATAGGGGATAAGTGAATTCTTCAGATCTATCACCAGATCGTATTTTTTACTGCGAAGCTTTATGACCTGCTCTGATCTTTTGCTTAATGTTCTATGTTTTTTAAAAAAAGAGATCTTCCTGACCCCCGGATGCCTTGTAAATATTGCCTCTCCGGGGTTTCCCGTCAAGACATCTATCCATGCTTCCGGAAATTCGTCATGCAATTTCTCCAAGACCGGAGTTGTAAGAATAATATCCCCGAGGTTACTCAGGGTGATCAAAAGTATCTTTTTGACTTGTGATTTGTCGGTTTTCATGAAAATAATGTGGGTACCCCTGAAAAGTTATTCCCCCTCCAGCAGCACCTTCTCCGCTGCTCTGAACACCTCATCCACAGTTACAGCTTTCATGCATTCATAGTCCCTGTCACATTCATCTATATAACAAGGCACAGCACATTCGGAATCCTTGCTCAGAACGATATTCCTGCCCTTCCCGCGCGGGCCTGTGATCTTATGCGATGTGGGGCCGAAAACCCCTATAGTTGTGGCCCCTGCAGCAGAAGCCAGATGCAGCGGTCCGGAATCCGCACTTATAACAACGTCCGACTTTTTAAAAAGCGCTGCCAGCTCGTTTAGTCCGGTTTTGCCGGCCAGTGTATAGCACCTGCTGTCGTTAACTTCCGAAACTATTCTGAGGGTAAGCGGAATATCTTTTTCCGCCCCCGTTAACATTATCTCAACATTGTTAAAAGTGCTGAGTATTTGCTTCGCCAGGCTTATAAAATTTTCAACCGGCCATCTTTTAGCTTCCCAGTTCCCGCCTGGATTTACCGCAACGATACGGCGCGCCCTGTTACAAATTTCTTTGGAATTTGTTACGGCGCGCGCGCCCTTACCCTCTTTATGGATAATATCGGCAGCATGTGCCGCATCCTCTTCGCTGAAGAAATATTCGTAAGTCCCATCCGCTTCCTGTACCCCCACTGCTCCGGCCAGGGCTAAAATGGTGTCGGCTCTATGAAAATTTCCGGAAGGCATTTCCACCTCTTGCGTGAGGGGGGTTTTTTTTCCGGCAAACCCGATACGTTCAGTTATGCCTGCCAAAACCGCCATAACTGTCTTTGTCCTGGAGGGTTTCAGCAGAAAACAGGTATCATAATTCTCTTTTCTTATCATATTAATAAATGCCAGTTTCTCACCGAGAGATGAAATGCCGTTATTATCCGAAAGTGCGTGTACGTCGTTGATCCATGGATTATGTACCAATAGATCAATATACCGCGGAACGACTACGCACGTAATATAGGCATCCGGAAACCGCCCTCTAATGGCCCGCAGAAAAGGAAGGGAAAAAAGAATATCTCCCAGCCAGTTAAGTTCGAATATAAGTATGCGTTTAGGTTCCATAATTAGTGGGGGCAGGCCTTGTGCCTGCCCTATTATCTAGTGCTGCGTTCTGTGTGCCGAGTGCTGGGTTTGATACGCAGCACTCAGAACTCAGAACCCAGCACCACCTATGAGCTACGAGCTATGACCTCCTTGTACACCTCCACCGTAGCCCTGACACTGTTCTTTATGGAAAAACTCTTGAGAGCTTTCTCCCGTGCTGCGGCGCCTAATCTTTGCCGCAAGTCCGGATCACCTGCCAGATTTAAGATCGCCCGGCTTAAAGCATAAGGTTTTCCAGGAGGCACAAGCACGCCTGTAACATTATCCGTGATAAGTTCCGGGAGGCCTCCTACTTCACTTGCAATACAGGCCCTTCCTGCAGCCATCGCCTCCATAATAGAGAGCCCCAACCCCTCATTCACCGAAGGCAGGCAAAATATGTCAAAGAGGGACAGGTGTTTCTTTAATTGCGTGCTTTCGGGAATTAAAAATGTCTTCCCTTCAATGCCTGACTTCTTTATTTGCCTTTCTAATGCGTCTTTTTCGGGTCCCTCACCGATGATCAAGAGCGCTACGTTAGTATTTTCATGTAACACTCTTTCGAATGCAGCTACAAGATATTCAAAACCTTTAACAGAAGAAAGGCGTCCTATCGACCCGATGACAGTAACCCCCTCGGGCAGGGAGATCTCTTGCATAAGAAGAGGATCTTTTTCCTGCGAGAGCTCGACATACTTATCAAGCTCTATGCCATTGTGTATCATTGCGATTTTTTCAAAAGGTACGCCAAAGTCCTCCGTAAGATGCCGCGAGACGCTTTCACTTATTGCGATAACTTTCTCTCCCCAGCATGGGAAAACTTTACGTGAGAGCCTTTTATGTTTAAAAAAACCATGGCATGTCGAAACGAACGGGACCCCGGTGGTTCTGCAAGAGAAGTCCGATAACACCTGTGCCACACGGGTTTGCGCATGCACCAGATCGAAGCTGCCTTCGGTGATCAGTTTATTTAAGCGCGGCAGGGCCTTCCATACTTTAGGTCCAAATTCAGACTTGGTCTTTATGTCCGTGCGGACAAAAGGCACTCCTTCCTCCGCTAAAATACCCTCCAGATCGCCGCCGCTTGAAGAGACGGTAACGTCGATGCCTTCTTTTTTAAGATACCTGGCAAGACCAACGGTATAAACCCCGATCCCGCCGGTATTAAGATGTGTGGTTAGTAGTAAAATTTTCATAATAAAATAATGGTCATCAGGACATCAGGAAAAATTTCCGATGCCCCGATGCCCCGATAACCCGATATCCTTTTATCCCTGTCCCTCTTCAGCTTTCTCCATCACCTCCATCAACGCCTTAAACACTTCCCCGGGTTCTATCGATGTCATGCATTTCATATGCCTTAAACAAGTCGGACGATAGCAGGGCACGCACTTGATCTTGCTCTGCAAAACCCTGCAATTGTCAGACGGGGCTACGTGCCGTTTGGGGTCCGTAGGACCGAAGATGGCGACAAACGGTGTTCCAATAGCAGAAGCGATATGCATGGGAGCACTGTCACCCGTAACCAGGGCATCACAGCGCTTGATCAGGCTGATAAGCTGGGAGACACTTGTCTTCCCCACTGCGTCAATAGGTTTAGCGCCTGTCTTTTTCAGGAACTTAGCAGCATCCTGTTTATCCTCTTCCGCTCCGAGAAGAACAACACGTATTGCTTTTTCTTTTGCCAGTTTTTCGGTGAGCTGGACCATCCCCGAGATCCCCCAGTTTTTTGTCTTCCAGCGTCTTGAAGCCGATAAACTGATAGCAATCAGTTTTTGGTCTTTTTTTAGCCAGCTGTCTGTGCTGAACTTTTCAGCCCACTCCTCATCCTCTTCTTTGGGCCAGAGTTCAAGACGTTTTTCCAGATCTGTAACACCAAGAAGCCCCAGCACCAGGGCCTGATGTTCAATAGGTTCCATCGGCTTTTTCGGAAGTGCTATCTTACGGTTTATAAGAAAACTCCATTTTCTGTTGTCATATCCATATTTTTCGGGGATCATACTTAAGCACGCAAGCAAATGACTCCTGCGGTTGTTCTGCAGGTCCACGGACATATCAAAATCCTCCGAACGCAGGCGGTTGGCCAGTTTCAACAGCCCTATCCCCTTGTCCCTTCCCTTAAGATCACACGCAATAGCTTCGTCTATATACGGACACTCATCAAGGATCTCCCTGAATTTTACATCAACCAGTACCTTGATAACCGCATTACGAAATCTTTTTCTGATAGCACGGATCGACGGCACACTCAGGATTATATCTCCAAGTGAACTTATTTTAAAAATGAGCATGTTTTTGAGGTTAAGCGCGTGCGAATACGCATCCATGGACATCTTCATGGTGCGTTCCAATGAATAGTTTTCTTCAACATTTTTCCTGGCATTTACAGCCACCGTTTCCATAAGATCCGGATCTTCCATATAGCGAAGTATCTTTTTTGACATGTCAGCCGGATCCATGGGTTCGCATAAAAGGCCCGTTACCCCGTCTTCTACTGTTTCAATGACTCCGCCAACTCCGGTGGCCACTACCGGAACACCCCTGGCCTGGGCTTCTATCACGGTGCGGCCAAAAGCTTCCTGCTGCCGGTTGGCGGATACAAAAACATCCAGAGTCTTCATGACTTCCGCAACATCCTCGTCACTATCTTTAAACTTTACGATATTGTCCAGCATTAAGCGCCGCACCGAGAGGCCTATCTTCTTGACATACTCTTCCCTGGCGGTAGACCTGTCGCCCATAAGAACAACTTCGATGTTGTATTTTTTTCTCGAAACCTGGGAGACCGCTTTCAGAAAATCTAAATGCCCCTTTAGGGGCGTAAACCTGCTTACCATACCTATTCTGAAGGTTTTTCTGTCCCTCCCGGAAGGCGGAATAAAGGAAAACTTCTTGAGGTCAACCCCTCTGGGGATAATAAGGATCTTTCTGAGAGATACGCCGAAATTTTCCCGCATATATCTTGCCATCGTATCATTCGCCGCTATCACGAGCTTTCCCCACCCCATGACCCTGCTGATGAGATGTTTCTTATACTGGCCATGGGCTGTTGTCATGAATGTCCTGTCAGTGCTCTTTGCTGCAAAAAATCCAACAAGCGCGGGGATCCTGCTTCTGGCATGAACAATATCAATATTCTCTTTTTTGATCACGTTCTTCAGCCTGAAATAGCAGTACAGCATTAAAAAAGGATTCTTCCGGCCTATTGGCAGGGTATAATGCCGTGCTCCTATGGCGGCCAGGTTCTTTGTCTGGGCCCCTCCGTTTGAAACGACAACAGCTTTGTGACCGTTGAGAGTGAGATGCCGCGCCACTTCAACAGTTGTCTTTTCAACACCGCCGACTTCAAGTTTTGGTACTAATTGTAAAATGTTCATAATAAGGGTATTTGTGCCGGGTTCTGGGTTCTGAGTGCTGTGTTTGATACTCGGCACTCGGCACTCGGCACTCGGCACTAACAATCTGTGTAACCATTTTTGCTAAAATAACTTCCCCACCTTCTCGCAAATCCGATCGTCATCATCAGGTAATTTAAATTCAATTTTATTTTCTAGAACTTCTGTAATCGTTTGAGAGATGTCTCGCGGCTCAACGGACCTCAAATAGCCTTTTTCTTCCAGACCCTTTACAAAACACGCATATTTTGTTTTGCCTTTTTGTTTCTTATCCGGCATGAAAACCAGAACAGGCTTCCCCGAAGAAACTGCTTCCGATACCATGGAGATGCTTTCTCCCGAAACAACAACAACATTACTCCGGGTGAGTATCTTTTCAACGGTCGCCTCATCCTTGTCCGTCTTCCCGGAGATAAATCCCACGCATCGCGGGTCATTTGCCAGTATCTCTTCAAGTACTCTCTCTGAATCCTCCGGAGTCCTCCTTGAAGTTGTAATGTAATAGCCCGAGCCGGTTTTTGTGCTGCCCTCTTTTATTCCATCAGCAACTGAACGTACAAGATCCTCTCCAAAGGCGTAAGACTTATTTTCGCCGCCTATCAATACACCAATGCATGGTCTTACTTCTCGGCCTTGAGCGGGGCCTGCCGGTTCTACAACATTCGGCGCCAGCTCCGTTACAACCACTTTTTCGCGCTTTTCGATCCCTTTGATCTTAGCCGCGTCGTGGCGCGGCATCACGATAACATCAAACTTTTTACGCATAAGCGGCCCCGGATCAAGGATCGTCAAATTGTGAGCAAAGTTCTCGATTTTCAGGATCCTGTTCACCCCGCACAAGGCAGATCCGCAGCTGACAATAACATCAGCGTATCTGTAAGAGGCATCGGCGTAACTTTCAGGAGTTAAAGCCCACCTGAGCCATCCCAGGCGCCCCTGACTGCGGGACGTAAGGAAAGGTGCTGCCAGGTTGAAAACTGTTCTTCTGGATCTGGTTTTAAACCTGATCGGAACTATTTCTACGGGAAGGTGCTCCGGTTTAAAACCCCTGCCTTCCCTGTGACGCTTAATTTGTTTAACCACTGCCAATGATTGCTTGAGATGTCCCTTTTTCCCATCATCCAGCACTAGAACCATTTTAACAGGTGTCATTTTCCATTTCTTGTGCATCCAAAGCCACTGATCGGGACACTCCCTTACATGTTTTTCCAATAGGTCGTTATACCTCTGCATATAAGGTGTTATGTCTTCTTTTTTTTCGATTTTCATCGGCTCTTCCATATATATCTCACAGTAAGGCCCATCCACCCTGCGCAAGAATACCGGTAATATATAGGCTCCCGTCGTTTGTGCTATACGGTACGGTCCTATGGCAGTTGACGCCGGACGCCCGAATAGATCAAGAAGCTTACCGTTGGGACCCGCATTCTGATCGCCAACTATGCCCACTATGGCCCCTTTATGAAGAACACGAAAAATAGTTTTTACATCCGCCCCTTTACTGATGATCTTAATTCCCTTGGATTCACGAACCCTGTACAAAAGATCATTAAGTTTCTCCATTTTTTGATCTCTTGTCAGCACATGTATGGGGAAATTGATAAACATACTTGTCACAGCGCTAAGTTCCCAGTTCCCGAAATGTGCGGTATTATATATTACACCATTGGGATTTTTCGCAGCTTTCACCATCCGCTCGATATTGTGCACGCGAATATATTTATCGACGTATTTCTGGTTCACTTTGGTGAGTGACGCTATTTCCACGAACAGCTGCATTATGCTTCTGTAGTTCTGTTTGACAAGACGTTTTATTTCCTGCGGCGTTTTTTCTTTATAAAAAGCTGCTTTAATATTGGAATAGGTTACCCCGCGCCTTTTACCGCTTAAAAGATAAAACCCGGCCCCTAGCCGCCTTCCAAGCCATAGATTGAACCGCATAGGCATTATATGGAGGAATTTATTAAGCCCTATTACCAGCCATGATGCTATTGAGTCCAGCAATTAATCGCTCCCTTCCTTTTACTATATCCAGGACTATATCCAGGACAAATAATTTTTCTTCTATTTCCGGAACATCAAGATCCTTTATCTTAACGTGATCTTTCTTTGTAATTATTATCTTATCCGCTTTAGTCTCAAGCGCCCTCTTGTAAACCTTCATCATATCTACCCGCGTGAATTGATGATGGTCGTCGAAATCAAACCTGGAAACTATCTCTGCGCCAAGGCCTTTTATCAGAAAAGCAAAATAGTCCGGGTCCACTATGCCGCTGACGAGGCATACCTTCTCATTCTTGATGCTGTCCACCTGATATGCGCCTCCCGTAACATCGTTCAGAAAGAAAGGTTTATGCCGCATTTGAACCACGGATTTACCCTTTGAAAGGCCTTTTAGTTTTTCTGAAGCTCGTTCTCTTTCAAGCTCATCCAGCTGATCAACCTTCGTAAGAACCAGGATATCCGCCCTCTCTAATGAAGAGACCGGCTCGCGTAAAGTGCCCCGGGGAAAGAGGCTCTCGTTACCGAAAAAACGTACGCTATCCACCAATACAATGTTCAGATCTCTTGCAAGCTTCCTGTGCTGAAACCCGTCATCAAGAACAAGAACATCGCATCCGTTTCCCGCAGCGGATCTCGCGCTGGCGAGCCTGTTCTGCCCCACAAAAACGGGAACATCCGCAAGTGTATCCTTGATCATCCTGTTTTCATCCTCGCCATACCCGCGGATCAGAATTGCCGGACTCCTGCCGCTCTGAAGCAAGTATTCTGCCAGGAACATAGTAAACGGGGTTTTTCCCGTACCGCCAAGGGTAATATTCCCTACGCTTATCACAGGAACCGGTGCACGGTGCTCTTTTCTGATCCTTGAGTGATACATCCAGCCTACGATCCCGATCCCTACGGCATACCCCCAGGAAAGAATGCGGAGCAAGCCCTTGATTAAAAGAGCTACGAGCCCCTCGCGCC
>JABMSC010000083.1 GCA_013204685.1 Candidatus Omnitrophota bacterium
CTCCTATCCCAACGCCCGCCTTAACGCATTTCTGGAGAAAATCCCTCCGCGTAAGCTTCTTGTGCCAGATACTGTTGAGCGTTTCAAGGATTTTCATCTTGCACCCTCAGGATTTTAGTTTTATATAAACTGTTTTTTAAGAATACTGTCGCCTACATTACAACCTGTGTGTCCCGCAACAACGGGACATTTTGCCTTAAAGATAAAGAATATAGGACGGTTTTCGTCCGATAAGGTCTCAAAGTTCCCCTGGCCTTTACTTATAATAAGATCGGCATCATTGAAATGCATCTTGAATTCTTCCGTGCAATTCCGGACAACGGTACCGGGAATATCGGAACCGCTTGATACGATCGCCGCCACTTTATCGAGTCCGACCTCTAAAGCATCGTCCATCGTAACATCGTTGATTATAGGCTTTTCTCGAACGGCGCACACAGCTTTTCCTCTCAGTTCTTCCACCAGCACCCTGTCAAAAACTATCTCACCTGCATTATCAAGTATGTAGAGGATCTTTTAGGAAGACCGGACGGCATCGCTGAATTCCGTATAATCAAAAACAGCGAAATCTTTTTCTGCGCATTCAGCGATTTCCTGTTCTACGTCAAATGCATGCGGAAGACCGTAATCTATAACATTTCCCGCGACAGCAAGTCGAACTGCCGCCAGGAGAGGATCTTCCGCTCCCTCAACGATTTTTTTAAGCTTGGGGTACAGCCCCATTGCCAGTTTGTTGCTTTCGTGTTTTATTTGTTTATAGACGTCCCGACCGCCTGTAAGCTCGTCTACCGTATCGTAAACTGTCCTGGCGATCTCGGGAGGTGAAAGTTCAAGTGAAAACTGCGGCAATTTTTCCGCCACGCTATCCGCTACTTCTATTTGAACGGATTCATCCGCGCCCGCTAATTTTGCGGCATCTCGAGCCTGCCGCAAAAAACAAGGTATGCATTCGGAGTATGTTTTCATATTATTGAAACGTTCTACTTTGAGGAAAGTTTTTTTATCCTCTCCCTGACGGGCGCTGCGTCAGGGAAAAGTTCTTGAATATGTTCATAGAGCTTCATCGCCTCTTTCGTGCGCCCCTGCTTTTCGTAACATGCTGCCAGAAGCGTGAGGACATATCTTTCCTGGAATTTATCATGCGGGGTTTTCTCTAGAAGAAGCCAGGCCCTGTACAAAAACCGTTCCGCTTCGGTATAATTCTTCTCATGCTGATAATAAATACGCCCAAGCTCAGCGCTTATCTCCCATGATTCCGGATTGTTCCTTAATGCTTTGCGGAGATATGCAATGCCCTCATCCACCTTTCCCATCTTGTCGGCTATATAGAATCCGGTAAGCGTGCACGCACGTACATTGTGCGGGTCTATTTCAGAAGCGTAATAAAGCCAGGGGACTATCTCCTTAAGCTGATCACCGTTCAAATGTGCATGTTCAGTAACTTCAGTTTCTTCAGGTATACGAAAAAGAATATTATACGGACTTACCTTCGACTTGCTCTTTACAACCGGACTGTAATCTTCATCGGCAGTCTCGTTCTCAAGGATCGAAAGGCTGCCCTGATGGCGCTCATCCTCATGCCCTACGCCACCGTGAAAATAACGATCCGCCTGTAATATTGACAAGTTGGAAAGAATGGACCGGCCTTCCCCCAGCATGCGCATCAAAACCGGAACATCAAACTCCGGATTCTGGGAAAGAAATGAGTGATTATAGGCATCTACCCTGGGAACAATTGCCGCTGCTGCAACCAGCCAGACAAATAACACCAGGAGAGCTTTTACATTCAAAGTCTTTTCCTCCTGAAAATAAGCCCCGCAAAATAGATCAACACAAAACAGTAGATACAGGTGTACAGCGCCACCGCTACAACGATCCATCCCGGAAGAGGGTCCCACGAATGTGTTATTCTTATCCGAAGATCATAAAACTCAAAGTGCGGGATCAGATAATAAAAAATCCCTCCCAGGACGGACGTGATCCCTTTAGAAAAGAGTACGGAATCACGCACCGAATCCGCAAACCCGGATATCATGATGTACAGCAGAACTGAAAGGGTTATATTCGCGCCTAGCGTCATAATGTTTGATAAAAACATCGCAATCGCGCACACTAGACAAAGAAAAAGAATACCAAATAGAAACCCCTGTCCCAAAAGCATAAAACTATTTCCCGTCCCGCCGATCCACTGAAAAATGCAGAATATTCCGTAGAACAGAACAAACGATATCGATGAGATCACAACTCCGCCGAGAAATTTTCCCAATATGATCGTATGGCGGCTCACCGGTTTAGCCAAAAGCGGATATATGGTTTTTGATTCCAGTTCTCCCGGCATCTGTTTCGCGGTAAAGGTTACCGCTATGATAAAGGAAAAAAGAGTAACCAGCGAATAACCAAAATCTTTTATGTACCTGGAGATCCCCTCTACGTTAAAAAAACTTTGTGAAGAAAGAAAACCAAGGAGAGCCAGCAAAAAGATCAATAATATGTAGAAATCTTTTTTGCGTACAAGCTCGCGCATCATCACTGACGCTATTGCCCAGATCGCCTTCATATTTCCCTCTCTATCATGTTCAGAAAATAACTTTCCAGAGTTTGCCCCTCTTCTTTTTCACCCAGAAGGTCTTCCACCGGTCCAACTGCCAGAAGTTCACCCCTGTTTAATATGCCTATCCTGTCACTGACTAATTCAACCTCTGAAAGTTCGTGCGAGGAGAAGAACACAGTCTTGTCCTTATCCCTCAGTGATTTAATAACTTCCCTCATATTCTTACGTGCTACCGGGTCCAGCCCGCTGGACGGCTCATCAAGGATCAATAGATCCGGATCGTTTACCAGTGCCTGCGCAAAACTCACCTTTTGCATCATCCCCTTAGAAAAAGTTCCCATGATCCTGTCGGATTCCTTTTCCAGATCGACCAGCCGAAGAAGTTCATTGATGCGCGCCTTGAGGAGCTTTTTTTCGATCCCGAAAATATCACCATACATTGTCAACAATTCAACGGGTGTGAGATATCTATAATAATTTGCTATTTCTGGCATATACCCGACGGATTTTCTTGCCTCAGGCAGGGTAGGAGACTTTCCTAGAACGGAAAGTTCTCCTTTCTGTGAAATCAAAATGCCGAGGAGGAGTTTGATCGTAGTAGTTTTACCGGCGCCGTTGGGTCCGATAAAACCGAATATCTCCCCGTCATTAACGGCAAAGCTAAGACCTTTCAATGCCTCGACCTTCTTTTTGCCGGTTTCATATGTATACGAAAGATTATTAGCAGTAAGTACCTCTCTCACCGAGGCCTCCTATTCGAAGTTCTATAACATCTTAACAGGTGGTAGGAATAATTTGCTCACTGAAGCAGATCTATAAGCCGGGTTCTGTCTCCCCAAAGGGGTGGCATTTATCCATCTTGGACCGTCATTGCTGACGGTCTCCTTGCAGCCTACCCGAAAGTGTTGACGAGACTAGCCGCCTCGTACCAGTCTGTCCGCACGTCACCGGACTTTTCTGGTTCCCTTCCTATTTGGCCTTGCTCCGCGTAGAGATTGCCCGTTTCACCCTCCCCGCCAAAAGCGGAAAGACTCGTCTCTGTTGCTCTGATCCTCACCTCACGGTGGGCGGGTGTTACCCGCTACGCTGCCATATGGAGCCCGGACTTTCCTCTCTATCTGCCTGTTACCAGACAAATGAGCAAATGCCCGATCTGCTTCAAGTGAGCAATATCAAAAGAACTAATTTTATAGAAGCGTTTTAAGATCCAGGGCCTTGTTTACAAGTTCATCGGCCTCTTTATTCTGCTCTCTTGGCACTTCTATGATATCAAGCTTGTCAAATTCTCTAAAAAGATTAACTGCCAGATCAAAAAACTTCTTTAAATCGGCATTCTTTACTTTATATTCCCCTTTAAGCTGCCGTGCTATAAGCTGGCTGTCTAAATGCAGCTTAACCTCTTTGGCTTTCAAGTGAACCGCTTCCTGCAAGCCGTAAATTGCAGAGAGATATTCCGCAACATTGTTCGTTGCAATTCCAATGTACCGCGACACTTCCGCTACTCTTTTCCCGGTTTCGTCAAAGAGAACAGCACCTACCCCTGCCGGCCCGGGATTGCCTCGCGAGCCGCCATCAGCAAAGATCTTAAGTAAGCTTACACCCTTAGTCCTGGTCATAAAGAATCCTGCCACAATTTTCGCAAAAGACTATATTCGCTTTTAACTGCGCTTCATTTATAATTTGAGGCCTGAGCTGCATATTGCATTCACCGCAAAAGTTCCCGTTAACAACAGTAAGGGCGATACGACCACGGTTCTCTCTTATTCTCTCGTATTGCCGCAGGATCTCCGGATCTATCGCGTTTGTGGATCCCACCCGCTTTGCCTTGAGTTCCTCTAGCCGGAGAGAAAATTCCTTCTCCTGCACTTTCATCTCAGACTTTTCTTTCTCCTCGGTTTGTTTCTCTTCATCGAAGATCTTCTTCTCTTTCTCAAGTTCAGCTTTTGACTTTTCGATCTCGTCCAGCAGATTTATTATTTCTTCCTCCACCAAGGATACGTCTGCCTTGATACTGTCTATTTCACTCTGCAATGCCGTATATTCTTTGTTGTTCTTTATCAGGTATAATTCTGCCTCATGCTTCTGAATATTTTCTTCTTTTGCCTGCATCTCTGTTTCTTTTTCGTTTTTAGCGACCTGGGTCTGCTTTAACCCTTCCTCGGCACTTGCTATGCCGCTTTTCTTTGCCTCCAAAGATTCATCCATCTCGCGCATTTTCTCCGGGATCTCTTCCATCTGTAACGTCAAATCAAAAATCTCAGTATCAAATTCCTGAAGCTCAATAAGTTTCCGGATCTCGTCCTTAAAATCTTTGTTCTCAGCCATTTATTTTCCTTTCGGGGTTAAACTGTCCTATAAATGCCGGCCAAAGGCCAAAATGTTCTTCCAAACCCTCTTGTCACATAAAGCCCCTTCCAATGAAGGAAGGTGAGCAGGCCGCCGCAGGCGGCCAAAGGCCAAAATGTTCCTAGTGGTGGGCGCAGGGGGACTCGAACCTCCGACCTCATGCATGTGAAGCATGCGCTCTAACCAGCTGAGCTACGCGCCCCATATCTTCAAAATCACAACGATTATATCAGAAATCATATAATGTAACAAGTATATAGTAACTTAGGCGGTAAGATGCCGTAGGTATTTGAAAATGGAAGCTGGGCGGGGACATTTAAACACAAGGTGCCCCCTAAGCCATCACTCGGCCCCTCAATCCTTCACCGGATACATAAAGTATGCTGGCAGAGTGTTCCGGCGAGTTCGGCCGAGCGAAGCGAGGCCGCATGTTTGAGCCCGGAACCCTCTGCCAGCATGCACAAAAAAAACCTGGCAGCAAAGCGAGGCCGCATGTCTGAGC
>JABMSC010000084.1 GCA_013204685.1 Candidatus Omnitrophota bacterium
GCCTTGCTCGGTAAAAAAACTGCGGGCCCCGTTACAAATTCCAAAGAAATTTATAACGGGGCGCGCGGCACTCCCTTCCATGCCCTATTTGTTTAAAGTCCCTACAGTATACCCAAGGTGCTGTTATGAAGCCTAGCCATGAACTCTCTCTGGGGGAGGAAGCCGGGGGGAGTATTCCGTGCTCAAACATGCGGCCTCACCCCGTTAGAAAAACCTTTTTCTAACGGGGCCTGCTTCGTTCGGCCGAACTGCGCCGGAACACTCCCCCGATCTTCTGGATCTCTCGGTTGGCGACGATGTGACTCAACATCCAACACTATCGCATTGACACTCCCCGACTAAATCCTTATACTTACTCTTATGGATGTATTAATATCAATATTAATTTGGACGATGGATATAATCCTGACGGTCATCCTTTTCCTGATTGAAGCGGTTCTTACTATCGCTACTTATCCCTTCGACAAGAAAAGAAAACTTATTCACGCGCAGTGTTTCTGGTGGTCGGATATTGTAATAGGGATGAATCCGAAATGGCATCTTGAAGTAAAAGGCCTCGAAAATATAGACCCAAACCAGGCATATGTAGCTGTTGCCAACCATCTTAGTCTAGCCGATATCATAGTCATGTACCAGACTCGCATGCAGTTCAAATGGGTGGCAAAAGAAAGTTTATTTAAACTTCCCTTTGTCGGCTGGTGCCTTTCTCTTTCGAAACACATCCGGATCACACGGGGTGAATTCGGGAGCATAAAGAAGGTTTACCGCGCAGCAGCAGAATGGCTTAGAGAAGATATATCGGTTATGTTCTTCCCCGAAGGCACACGTTCAGAAACAGGCGAGATGTTGGAATTCCAGAACGGTCCTTTTAAGCTTGCTATAAAAGAAAAACGGCCCGTTCTTCCTATAGTTATAACGGGAACTTCTGAAGCTATCCCCAAAGGGGGGTGGGTATTGACGACGAATGTATCCGTCACGTTGGCAGTGTTACCTCCGGTAGATACGAGCGGATATAAACCCGGAGATTTTGCCGAGCTGAGAGATCTTGTAAAAAGAAAGATGACCGAAGAGCAGGGGATAGACGAGGATTAAAACTCTCACTTATATAATAAAGGAGGAGATATGAAAAGATTTTTAGTGATATTGATGATCGCAGTGTTTTTCCTGATGAGCGCATCTCCAGCTGATGCTCTTTTTGGAATAGGAAAGAAAGAGACGAAACCAAAGGCTGCTGGAGATATTGCCTCGTCCGGCATTGTAAACGTTGGCCAGGGAGCTGTCAGCCCGGATGACACTAAAAAGTTTCAGGAAGGACAGGCTAAAAAGCTGGAAGAGAATAAAAAACGGCAGGAAGCCGTAAGACGTCAGCAGGAAGCCGAAAGAATGCAGCAGATCAGGCAGCAGGGGGCCAGGTAGGTCCAAGGCGGCATACAACTTTAACGCCCTCTCAGGAAACTGAGGGGGCTTTTTTTTGTGAAGATTGGGGGAGTGTTCCGTGCTCAGACATGCGGCCTCACCCCATTAGAAAAACCTTTTTCTAACGGGGCCTGCTTCGTTCGATCTAAACTGCGCGCGGAACACTCCCCCAACCTTCTGGATCTCTCGGTTGGGGTTGGTTCGATCTGCAGCCTGGCCAGGGACGTTAGAATAATCTTCCCAGAAACAGGAAGAACTGTCCTTCTTCTGTTCCGTCGGCGACCGCGTACCCCACATAGAGGGGCCCGACAAGAGTGTCAAGTCCCAGAAAAGCGCTTCCTGAGACATGGAGTTTTGTCACATCAACATGTCGGAAATCATTCCAGGTGTTACCCGTTTCAAACGATCCGCCCACATAGACCCCCTTAAGAAGCATTGAGGATCTTTGCAGGAGGTCGTAATAATAGACGGCCTGGCCTAATCCAAAATGTTGTCCACGGAGCTGATCTTTACGGTATCCGGATAGCTGCGAAAACCCACCCAGAGTGAATTCATCATAGAAGGGTATATTGCTTCCCAGATTTGTTCCACCTTCGAGGCCCACGATAACAGTATGTTTTTTCCAGAAAGTAGTGGCCTTTGCGGTTTTAAATTGCAGTTTCGTATAGGTATCCTGGGCGCCAAGGAACTGTTGTGAAAGGTATAGGTCAGTGTAGTTTACTATCCCGGACTTAGGAAAGTAGACATTATCAAACTGGTCGTAGGTGAATCTGCTAAACCAGGCGGCCAGTTTTTTATCTTTGAATTTGGGAAGGTTCTTGTCTCCAACGATCGATTCGGCGCTGGCTATCCCATAATAGTATCCCGAACGAAGTTCCGCCGCGGTCCCAAAGTTCATTCCCTGATCCATCCCCCCGACCAGTTTGCGGACCCGGTACCGGGCGATCCTATCGTTGCCGTCATAAACGTCAGGAACATCCTGCAAGATAAAAAACTGTGGTGCTACGAAAAAACGTTCTGCGTAATCCAGAGGCTGATAAAACTGGGTTGCTATTCCTGCGGGTCGGCCCATTTGCCCTTCGATAGTCAATTCCCCGCCAAGCGCATTAAGCTGACGCCTCTTGTACTGCACCATAAGGTTATAAAAGTTATCCCCTGCAAAATCATCACTAAGCTTCGCACCGAACTTCAAGTAATTTGGCCCCCAGTTCTTTTCCTGCGCTGTAATTTCCAGGATGTATTTTCCTTCTTCAATGGCCAGATTGTAATTTACCTGTTCAAAATCCCCGATGTCATAAATACGTGTGAGATCTTTCTCTACAATGTTTTCATCAAACACCTGTCCTGATCTACTTTTTATCCGTGCCCTTATGGCTTTTTCGGATACCCTTGAGTTGTTGATGATACGTATAGATTCGATTATTATCGGAGGTTGCATTGCGCGTCTGTGACTTTCCAGATATTTTTTGTATTCACTTGGCGAAAGAGAGTATTTTTTAAATTGTTCGACAAATTCTTTAGCCGCTTTTTCACCCATATTAATAAGCTCTAAGGATTTATCAAAATCCATCATGGTGAGGTCACCAAGATCGGGTTTTATAAGGATATCTTCCTTGCCCAGCTTTGCGATTTGCCTTTTGACGTTTTGTTCACCCATAATGCTCGAGACCTGCATCATAATTGCCATAAACGAGTTTAAGTCATCTCCCGATAAAAGGGGAGAACCGACATCTACTGCAATTACAATGTCTGCCCCCATGTCCTGAGCAACATCAATTGGAAGATTTTTAGTGTAAAGCCCGTCTACCAGCATCTGGTTGTTTATGACAACGGGGGAGAAGGCCCCGCCCACTGACATGCTAGCCCTGATAGCTTCAACCGGATTGCCATCTTTAAGGGTTACAGATTCTCCTGTTTCCAAGTTCGTTGCAACACATCTAAAGCGGATCGGGAATTGATCAAAGTTTTCGACAGGTGTTTTCGGTGCGATCGTTTTTAATAAAAAATCAAGTTTTTGACCTGCAACGATACCAGGAGGAAGCGTAAGCTTTCCTTTCTGAAGGCCTGCTTCAAAAGGAAGTAAACGGTACTGGTCACGTTTTTCACGGAAATTTAGATTTTCCCGGGGAGGCTTATCATTAAAAAGCGCATTCCAGTCCTGGGCGCCCAGAATATCTTCTATCTCCTGTGGGGAAAGACCTGTAGCATAACCACCGCCTACAACAGCCCCCATGCTGTTCCCCACAACGATATCAACAGGGACACGGCATTCCTCAAGAACCTTAAGGACCCCCACGTGCGCCGAGCCAAGTGCACCACCACCGGATAGGACTACTGCTATAGTCGGCCGGTTAAATGGATTCATGTCGGCAGATGTTTGATAGTGGCAAAATTGACCCGCAAAGATCACCCCGAATAATATAATAAGAAATTTTCTCATAATTCCCCTTTTGTTTAATAGATGACATAGTAAGTATATCGTATAGCGAGTAATTATCAAATATTTTGCGACCTGATTATATACTTTGGTATAATATCCATATGACAAACTTCAACTTTGAAGACCTCTCGATCATAAAATTTCTGGAAACCGTTAACAAGAAATATGACGGACGGACGGCCCTTCAGATAAAAACTGAGGCAGGAACTTTCAGGAAGCTTACCTTCAGCGAACTGGGCAAGCAGGCCGTCAATGTGTCATCTGCCCTTATAAAGCTTGGCGTCAAAAAGGGCGAGAAGGTTGCGATTATTTCTGAAAACCGTCCCGCATGGGCCGTTGCATGTTTCGGAACCATATTGGCTTCCGGTGTAGTAGTTCCGGTAGACGTGAAATTGAGTGAAAAAGAAGTGCAGTTTATTTTAAATCACTCCGAGACGAAATGCGTTTTCGTTAGCGGTAAATACCTTGATGTAATTGAAACTCTCAGGTCAGTCCTTCCTTATCTTGAGCATGTAATCCTTCTGGATGACATTAAGCATCACGATGAGATCTTGATGAAAGATCTAAAAGCACAAAAGCAGGAAGAGAAGAAGAGGCCCATATACCCGGAAGATACGGCGCTACTTGTCTATACTTCAGGAACCACAGGGGTTGCCAAGGGGATCGAGCTTACGTATAAAAACTTTTTATTCCAGGTGCATGCCCTGGATGAAATGATAAAGTACAGTGACTCCGACAGGTTCCTTTCAATACTTCCCCTGAATCATACGCTTGAAATTACAGGCGGGCTTATTGCCCCTCTATTTGCGGGAGCGTGCATAACCTATTCTGACAGCCTGAAGCCTGATAAGCTTATCGCGCTTATGAAAGAGACAAAAACAACAGTCATGATATCGGTGCCTCTCGTTTTAAAGATGATACATGATGCGATAATGAAAAAAGCCGGTAAACTTAGCCCCCCTAAAAGAAAGATGTTCATTTTTCTCTTAAAAACATCAAGATTCATGATGAGTATCAATAGAGGTATCGGTAAGGTGTTTTTCAGATCTGTGCATGACGAATTTGGTGGTCACTTAAGAGGGTTCATAACTGGCGGGGCTCCCTTAAATAAGGAAGTAGAGATCAATATAAATGCTCTCGGATTCAGGGTGTTGCAAGGGTACGGGCTTACGGAAACTGCCCCGGTCATCTCGGTTAACACTTTGAAATACAATAGAATTGGATCCGCCGGAAAGGCCATTCCGGGTGTTGAGGTAAAGGTCGTAAAGAAATCAAAAACCGACCCCACGGGTGAAATAGCTACGAAGGGGCCGCACATGATGAGGGGTTATTATAAAGATCCGGATAAGACTAAAGAGGTTATTAAGGATGGCTGGCTTCATACAGGTGATATTGGACATGTGGACAGAAGAGGGTATCTGTACATTTCCGGAAGGGAAAGAAATCTGATAGTGCTTGGCTCCGGGAAAAAGGTTTTTCCGGAAGAAGTGGAAGCAGTGATCGAAAAAAGTCCCTATATAAAGGAAATATGTGTATTAGCCAGAATTAGCACGAAAGGACGGAAAGCAGGAACCGAGGAAGTTTACGCCGTTATTGTTCCTGAGCTTGATGTGTTTACCCCGGCCGAAAAATATGATAAACTTAGTATAAAAGAAAGGCTTAAACAGGAGCTCTCACGCCTAAGTAAGGAGCTGGCCAGTTATAAGAGGATAAGCGCCTTTGAAGTGTGGGAAGATGAACTTCCCAAAACAGCATCGAGAAAGATAAAGCGTAAGGCTGTTGAGGAGAAGGTGGGGATCACCGGGAGGATGATAAAATGAAAGTGTGTCATCCCCGTGAAAGCGGGGATCCAATAAAAACGATTATAGCCGTCACATTATGTCTATTTCTCTCAAGCGCACTTTTCGCGCAGACACTCGAGATGGGAGATGAGCTGTTCAGCCAGGCAAAATATGCCGAGACCATCCCTGTATATGAAAAGCTTCTGAAGGAGAACCCCGGAAGTTACGATCTTCTCTGGCGCATAAGCCGCAGTTACAGCCAGAAAGCGAACGAAGAAGACAGAAAACGCAAAAAAATAGAAGACCTGGAGAAATCAGTCGATTACGCAAAACAGGCAGTATCGGTAAACGGAAACGATTTTGAGGGACACCTCCAGCTGGCCACAAGTCTGGGTAAGATGTGCGCGTTTCTAACGAAAAAAGAACTGGTGCGCCTTTCTTATACAATAAGGGATGAAGCCCAAAAGGCGATAGAGCTCAGATCCGATAATTACGAAGCCTATCTTGTCTTAGGCGTGTGGAACAGAAAAGTTGCAGAAGCAAGCTGGATAGAGAAAAAATTAGCCAAGGCACTTTTCGGCGGCCTGCCCGAAGCGTCTCTCGAAGAAGCCGCAAAGAATATCAAAAAGTCAACAGAGCTCAATCCCAATTTTGCAGAAAGCCACTATGAACTTGCCCGCGTGTATAATGCTCAAGATAAGAAAGATCTCGCCATCAAAGAGCTTGAAAAAGCGTTAAAATGCTCTGCGACTGATAAACGGCAAAAGAAAGTGAAGCGGCAGGCGGGGGAGATGCTGGCGCGGATAAAGTAGATATAATTTTTAATCCCACCCTATGTGTTTTTATATTTAATCTTTTTTTACCTCCAAAAATCAGTATAATTGTTATAATCATATAAAACCAGGTTGTGTGCGAAACGGGGAGGGATAACATGCAAAGACGCGGGAAACTCTTTTATCTTCTATTATCGATATTGTTTGTCCTCGTAGCGTATCCTTTCTTCGAAGCAAATCCGCTGGCGTCAAAACTCTTCGCTATTTTTATATCATTTATTTTAATTTCTGGCACATATGCGGTCAGCAGGGAAAGCCTGTGGAAACGCATAACTTCACTTATTCTTGCCGTGCCTACGATAGTTATCATCTGGGCTGACGAATTTGTGGATGTCCGCATGGTAGAGATCCTGGATTATATTTTTGTAATACTTTTCCTTAGTTTCACGGTTTTTTGCGTGCTTTCACATATAGTGCGCGCAAAAAGGATCACAAAAGATATTCTTGCCGGTGCTGTCAGCGCGTATCTGCTTTTGGGATTTACCTGGTCCATGCTCTACGGGTTGGTTCAAAGCATAAGGCCGGGTTCATTCCGCATTTTCGGACAAATTCCCACGGAGACAATTCAGGAGTGGGGGTTTTTCACATATTATAGTTTTACGACGCTTACTACTCTCGGGTATGGGGACATAACGCCCGTGACTTCCTATGCACAGTCCCTGGCGATCCTGGAAGCCACCTTTGGCGTTCTTTTCAGCGCGATCTTAATAGCAAGACTTGTTGGCATGTATTTATTCCAGACTCGGGAAGAAAGCAAAAATATATGAGAAATATAAAAATATGTCATCCCCGCGTAAGCGGGGATCTAATAAGAATAAAAAAAACTATCATTGTTCTTGCACTGTGTTTAACTTTGCCGGTGACCCTCATCGCCCGGGACTTTTTCTCAGCATCCGCTTATGCCCAACAGGCTATTATACGCGATAAGCAGGGCCGGGAGAGAGGATATTCCCGCACTCAAGGGGATGTAACCTATAATTACACTAAAAACGGCAGGCAAATAGGATATTCCAAGAACGTGGGTGACAGAACCTATGATTTCGATAGGCAGGGCAGAGAAAGAGGATATTCTCAAACTGTTGGAGACGCAGAGTACCATTACAATAAGTCCGGCAGAGAAAGAGGATATTCCCAAACCACAGGCACTGGATCCAGCCGTGATCCAGGAGACAGCTCCGCCAATAGCTCCGCGCGATCCGCAGAGAATCAGATGATACCTTTTGCTCCTTCAGAAAGCAGCCTGTGGGGATATTCAAATGCGGGCGCCTCTAAGCCTGACAAACCGGAAGATAAGTAGGGGCACGGGGTCTCTATTATTATGATCATTACCGAACACGCCAAAAGAAATCTCCTTATTCTATCCTGGGCGCTGTATGACCTGGCAAACCAGTTCTTTGCCCTCAATGTTGTGTCTTTGTATTTCCCAAGATGGTTAACAATTGAAAATAACACACCTGAAATTTTTTATGGCTTAAGTTTTGGTATTTCCATGCTTCTGGTTGCCGTGTGCGCTCCTTTTTTGGGGACGATGGCGGACATAAAAGGCAGGCATAAGCCATTCCTCATATTTTTCACCCTTATAGCCGTAATCTTCACTGTGGCCCTTGGCCTGACGAAAAGCATTTCACTGGCGCTCATATTTTTCGCGATCGCAAACTTTGGATGCCAGGAAGCTATTATTTTTTACAATGCTCTTATGATAAAAGTTGCACCGGGAAAAAGAATAGGGCTTGTGTCGGGTTTGGGGAGGATGTTCGGCTACTCGGGGGCGATACTCGCGCTTCTCTTTACCAAACCCATAATTATGAAAGTGGGATACCAGATGACCTTCATTGTTACGGGAGTTCTTTTCTTTTTGTTCGCTCTTCCATGCATGCTTTTTGTCCGGGACTCCTCGTGCAGTAAAAAAAGCTGGAGAGAGGACCTCTTTGATAAAAGTGTCATCACAGAGACCATTTCCCGCCTCAAAGAAAGCGTTTTTAAGCGCCGCATGTTCGAGGGGCTTATAGATTTTTTAAAGGTTGTGTTTTTTCTCTTGTGTGTAGTTAATACCGTAATCCTCTTTATGTCCATTTACGCAAGCAGGGTTTTCGGTCTTACGACGTCACAGGTGATAGACTTGATCGCATTCTCAACGGTTTTTGCCATGGTTTCAAGTGTTGTTTCGGGATACATAAGTGATCTTGTTGGATATCGTAAGGCTCTAATGGGAGTATTTGTCCTGTGGATCTTGTGTATTCTCGGCGGGGGGTTGTTGAATGTGCCGTTTCACTGGCTCTTAGGGGCTATAGCGGGAACAAGTTTAGGAGCTACATGGGTCATCTTGCGTGCGATGATCATAAAACTTATTCCTGAGGAAAACCTGGGAGAGGCTTTTGGGATATTCAATCTTATAGGATATCTGTCGGCAGTGATCGGGCCCGTTCTCTGGGGACTTACTCTTCTTTATTTTACGCGGATGGGGGAAGCGGGATACAGGATAGCCTTTTTGAGCATGATATTGTTTCTCATAGTAGGTATGCTGCTATTAGTCAGGAAGGGAAAAGATATTCTTAAGGGAGGCAAGTAAGTGTTTTTGGATCTATGGAAAAAAGAAAAAGAGACGGCATCAAAATATCCCCAAGAAACAGCTATACGTCAGAAGAAGGATGATGAGTGGAATGATCTTTCATTCAAAGAGCTTCAAGAAAACATAACGCATCTGGCCGCCGTCCTTAAGGATCAAGGAATAACCAAGGGCGAGAGAATAGCTATATGCCTTGAAAACCGGCCTGAATGGCCGGTAATATTTTTTGCTGCGATGGCACTGGGATCTATAGCTGTTCCGATCAGCCCCGCTTCAGGAAAAGAAGATATTCAGACTATTATAAAAGATTCCGGAACGAAAATTGTTTTTACGAATAAGAATCTGACTGATCAAATAAAAGAAGTTTGCGAGGAATGTTCTTCGGTAGAGCGAGTGATAGATGTTGATACCGAAGAATTTAAAAATCTTCCGGAGGGTCCCGGTAAAGAACTTGCAGAGGCCGAAATAGCTGAAGATGATCTGGCCTGCATATTGTATACTTCGGGTACCACGGCGGTTCCCAAAGGGGTTATGCTTACGCAGGGGAACCTTCTTGCCAATTATGATTCCCTGGAAAAAATGAATTTAGCGTCTCATAAGGATAGGGTGATCTCTATTTTACCGCTCTATCATTCTTATGCGCTAATGGGGACAATGATCATGCCGCTTATTCTGGGGGGCCAGATCATTTACCCCGCGAGCATAAAAAGCGAAGATATATTCGAAGCAATGAATGATACGCATCCCACTATTTTTGTTGCTGTTCCGCAAATTTATTACGCGTTTTATCAGAGGATCAAGGATAAATTAAGCAAAATTTCTTTTCCTCTGAATGTATGTTTATGGATGAGCTTGAATATCTTCAGCAGCATAAGGAAAATGACCGGGGTAAACCTCAGCCGATTTTTACTTAAGGATATTCATGAGAAGTTTGGCGGTAAACTGAACTTGTTTGTAACCGGAGGGGCACGGTTTGATGAACATGTTGAAAAGAAGCTTTTTAAATTCGGATTTCCCATGATGAATGGATACGGGCTTACCGAGACCTCCCCGCTTTTAACATTAAACCCGCTTGGGAAGGGTAAGATAGGATCGGTAGGGCTTCCCGTGCCGGATGTAGAGATCAAGGTAGTCGGCAAAAACAAAGAAGGTGTTGGCGAAGTTGCCGCGCGCGGCAGGAACATAATGAAGGGATATTACAAAAGAGAAGACGAAACTCGTGCGGTTATAAAGGATGGATGGTTTTATACCGGGGATCTTGGATTTATAGATAAAGATGGATACTTGTTCCTTACAGGAAGATCGAAAGAGGTTATCGTTTTAAGCTCGGGCGTTAATATCTATCCGGAAGAGATAGAAGAGGCATATTCAAAAAGTACATCTATTAAGGATATATGTGTGTTTGAAGTGCCTGACAAAAAAACATCAGGTGAAAACCTTATTTTGTGGGCGGTGGTCGTTCCTGACCTGGAAGACATCAAGAAACACGGGGATGTAAACATAAAACATGTCATAAAAGAATGGTTTAAGAACGTGTCGGAAACTCTTCCCGCGCAGAAAAGGCTAATGGGTTTTTCTATTACGCTTGATGAGCTGTCGCGCACGCTTCTTGGTAAGATAAAAAGATATGAGGTCAAAGAAAGGTATCTTTCAGGCGCTAGGGAAGAAAGAGAACATGTAGCTCTGCCGAAAGAGCTGTCGAAGGAAGATATGGTCTTGATGGAAAGTGATGTTGCCGGAAAGATCATATCCTATCTGGAAAACACCACTCACAAGAAACCGGTCAGCCCGGATGACATACTGGAACTTGATCTTGGCATAGATTCGCTGGGAAGGGTGGAACTCACGCTGGGGTTGGAAGAGGCTCTCTCCGAGAAGATCAATGACGAGATTATAGGAAAGTCTTTTACGGTAAGAGAGCTGGTTGCGGGGGTGAAATCTTTCCTTGAAGGGGGAGAGTATGATTCCGCTTACAGCGAAAGAGAAGAGAGCTGGAAGGACCTTTTAGAAGAGAGTCCATCGGAGGAGACGCTTAACAAAATAGAACTTAATCCCGGCTTTGGCACATGTCTTTTTGCATTTTTATTCAGGGCGACATTTTACTCGATCTTCAAATTATTCTATAATTTAAAGATCGAAGGCCGGGAAAACATACCAGACGCGGGATCCTGTATTGTTTACGTGAACCATTCAAGTTTTTTTGACGGGTTTTTAGTTGCGACATCTGTTCCGAGGAACTTTTGTCTCAATCTATTTTTCATGGGGTTCAGGGTATATTTTACCGCGCCTATTGTTCATCATCTTATAAAGATAGGGAGAGGTATACCGCTGGATCTTTCGTCGCATCTATTGGAGACGTTAAGAAGCGCCAGTTACATCTTAAAAAACGGCAAAAATCTGTGCATGTTCCCGGAAGGTATGCGCACCTTTGACGGAGAAGTACACGAGTTCAAGAAGGGGTTCGGCATACTTGCAAAAGAGGCGGGGGTAAAGCTCATGCCGGTTGCTTTAATAGGAACATATGAAGCCTGGCCGAGAACCCGGAAATTCCCCCGGAGGCATCCCATAACAGTCAGATTCGGAAAGCCCATTGATATAGAAGAAGCCGAGGAGCTTGGAATGGATATGGGCGCAAAAGATGAATATGAAGCGATTTGCACTGTTGCGAGGGATATTCTGGTGAAGTTAAAGTGAGTGCAGGTTTGGAGGAGTCATGAAAAAATATGAACAAATAGAACATACCGCGGATCTTGGCGCGAAAATATACGGAACAACCCTGCCCGAGCTTTTTGAAAATGCTGCGTTCTGCATGTTTGACATGATGACCGATCTAAGCAAAGTAGTTGATGGGGAATCGATCGAGATCAAGGCAGAAGCGCCCGACAAAGAAAGTTTGCTCGTGGTCTGGCTTAATGAACTTTTATATGCGGCTACGACCGGCGAGCTTATTTTCAGCGAATTTGATGTAAAAAGTCTGGATGAGAACAGTATACTGGCAGAGGCCAGGGGCCGAAAGCTGAAAGCAATAGAAGGAATTATAGATGTAGAAATAAAGGCAGCGACGTTCCATGATGTGGAGATAGCGGAGGGCGAGTTGGGGTATGAGGTGGTAATCGTGTTTGATGTGTAGGGGCACGGCATGCCGCGCCCCTACGGCTTTTGGAGGTGCAATATGACCCACGCATTCACCGGTAAACTTGAAAGAATAGACGACTACAGGTGGCGGATCCCAAAAAGTTATATGCCGGGGATGAAAGTCCCGGGGATGATCTATTCGGATGAAAAAATGCTGAAGTCGATCGTCAAAGATAATGCTCCGCAGCAGATCGCGAACGCGGCGCATCTTCCGGGAATAGTTAAGGCTTCCATGGCTATGCCGGATATTCACTGGGGTTATGGCCTTCCGATAGGCGGTGTTGTTGCGACTGATATCGAGGACGGGGGAGTGATCACTCCCGGAGGTGTTGGGTACGATATAAATTGCGGAGTCCGGCTTATGAGAACGAGTCTTTCTGCTGATGATGTTCGTTCCAGAATAAAGCATCTTGTTGATGTTCTCTTTCGGGAGATACCGGCTGGTGTCGGGTCCACGGGAAGCATCAGAGCGGGGAGGGCCGAAGAGGAAAACATAATGCTAAAAGGGTCTGAATGGGCCGTTCGGAAAGGGTATGGATGGCAGTCAGATCTGGAATATTGCGAAGGAAACGGAGCTATTAAAGGGGCTGATCCGGCTGATGTATCCGACAGGGCCTTTGAACGCGGGCGCAAACAGCCCGGCACGCTCGGATCGGGGAATCATTTTCTTGAAGTTCAGGAAGTTGAAGAGATCTACAATGAGGAAACAGCCAAAATATTCGGAATAGAAAAAGGACAAGTTACGGTTATGATCCATACAGGAAGCAGAGGTCTTGGTCATCAGGTGTGCAGTGATTATGCATCAAAAATGATAGGTCTCTTGAGTAAATTTAAAATAAATGTCCCGGACAAACAGTTAGCCTGCGTGCCCGTAAAAAGCGAAGAAGGACGGGCCTATTTAGGCGCGATGAGAGCAGCTGCAAACTATGCGTGGAATAACAGACAAATTATAATGCATCTTACAAGAAAAGTTTTTAGCGAAGTTTTCAGTGAGAGCGCCGAAAGCCTGGGGATGCATCTTGTGTATGACGTTGCTCACAATATAGCTAAAGTCGAGCAGTATGAGATCGACGGACGGGTGCGTGAACTTTGCGTGCATCGTAAGGGAGCCACAAGAGCGTTTCCTCCCGGGCACGATGAGCTTCCCGAGAAGTACAAGAAAGCGGGCCAGCCGGTAATAATACCGGGTGATATGGGAAGATGTTCATATCTCTTAGCCGGAACTCAAAAAGCGGAAGAGACCTTTTACTCGACTTGCCACGGTGCCGGAAGACTTTTATCCAGGTCTGCCGCCAAGAGGAACACTAAAGGTCGTGCGATTGCCCGAGAACTTGAAGATAAAGGGATCTTTGTAAGACATACCGGACGCCAGACTCTTCATGAAGAAGTCTCCGAAGCATATAAGAATGTTACTGATGTTGTAGATATTGTAGAAGGCGCGGGGATCTCAGTGAAGGTAGCTAAGATGAGGCCGATGGGGGTTATAAAAGGATGATCAGCCGTTAGTTGTTTGCATAATGTGGGAATTGCGTATATAATTGAGCGAGAATGATACAAAGATAAGCCATGCGTTATCTCTAGAAATACGAAAGGATATATATGTTAGACCCTAAATTTATAAGAGAGAATCTTGATGCCGTCAGGAAGTCGATTAAAGACAGGGGCGAGGACGCAGGTCTCGTTGACAGGTTCGTAGAGCTGGACGAGGCTCGCAAGAAACTCGTTAAAGAAGTCGAAGACTTGAAGCGCGAAAAGAACGAGGCATCCAAGAGAATAGGCGAGCTTATGAAGCAAAAAGCCGACGCAGCGCCGGCAAAGAAAGAGGTCAATGAACTGTCCGATAAAATAAAAGCCATAGATGACGAATTAGAAAAGGTCGAAGGCAGTTACCGGTCTCTCCTTGACTTGATACCTAACGTTCCTCACGAAAGTGTCCCCGTGGGAACTACCGATGCGGACAATAAACACGTGAAAGAAGAGGGCAAGATCCCCGAATATTCTTTTGAAGTCCGGGATCATCTGGAACTGGGACAGCTTAATGGCCTCTTTGATCTCGAAAGAGGCGCAAAAATAACGGGTTCTGCTTTTCCGCTCTATACCGGACAGGGCGCGAGGCTTGAAAGGGCGCTTATTAATTTTATGCTTGATGCACACATCAAGGAACACGGATATAAGGAGCTCTTTACGCCGTTTGTTGTTAACAGGAAAAGCATGCGGGGTACCGGCCAGATACCTAAGCTCGAAGAGGACATGTACAGGATAGACGAGGAGGACTTTTTTCTTATACCTACAGCCGAGGTTCCCGTAACAAATATGCATGCCGATGAGATTATCGAAGAGGCGGATCTGCCTGTAAAATACACGGCTTACAGCGCCTGTTTCCGGAGGGAAGCCGGATCTTACGGAAAAGACACAAAAGGTCTCATCAGGGTGCACCAGTTCAACAAGGTGGAAATGGTAAAATTCACCACGCCCGAGACTTCAATGGATGAACTTGAATCCCTTCTTCTTGACGCGGAAGACATACTTAAAAAGCTCGGGCTTACTTACAGGGTATCAATACTCTGCACGGGGGACATTAGTTTTTCGGCGCACAAATGTTACGACATTGAGCTCTGGGCACCCGGGTTAAAAAGGTGGCTGGAAGTGTCGAGCTGTTCTGTGTTTACGGATTTTCAGGCAAGACGTGCTAATATAAAATATCAGCCATCCGATAAAACTCAAAAAGCGCGGTATCTTCATACTCTGAACGGTTCCGGCGTGGCGCTTCCGAGACTTGTTATAGCGCTTATTGAGACGTATCAGAATAAGGACGGATCAATTACTGTCCCGAAGCTTCTGGTTCCCTATTTTGGAGCAAAGAAAATTGAGCCTGGTAAGTAATAGCGTTTAGCGGGGGGCGTATAGCGGTTAGCGTATAGAAGGAATTAAGCCCTATTTCCTAAACGCTATCCGCTAAACGCTCTACGCTAAA
>JABMSC010000085.1 GCA_013204685.1 Candidatus Omnitrophota bacterium
GAAGGATCTTCTCATTTCCGATACCCACATATAACATTACCAAGGATTTTGACTGGGAAAACCCTGACCTGGAACCTTTGTGGCAGATGACGGCAAAGTACGGGATACCGTATTTTTCAAACTTCATCAACAGTGACATGAGTCCGGATGATGCACGCAGCATGTGCTGCCGCCTCAGACTTGACAACAGAGAGCTTCGTAAAAGGGGAGGCGGGCTTTTCGGGGCCAATCCGCTTACAGGTTCAATTGGTGTTGTTACGTTGAACATACCCCGCCTTGCCTATATGGCCGGCAGCAAGGAAAACTTTTACAAGGGCCTGGATGAGCTGCTCCGCATATCGAAGGAATCTCTCGAAGTAAAAAGGAAAGTGCTTGAAGATTTCACAGAGCAGGGTCTGTATCCATACTCGCGTTATTATCTTGCGGATATCAAAAAAAGGCACGGCACTTACTGGGGGAATCACTTTTCAACAATAGGGCTGGTTGGGGTCAATGAGGCCTGCGTGAACCTCTTAAAGGAAGATATCAGCGGCAAGCGGGGAAAGAAGTTCGCGGTAGAGCTCTTAGACTATATTCGCGACAGGATGGTAGAGTACCAGGAAGAAACGGGACACATGTATAACCTTGAAGCCACTCCCGCTGAAGGCACAACATACCGCCTGGCAAAGATGGACGCGGAAAAATATCCCGGCATAGTTACCCAGGGCAAGGAAGAGCCGTATTATACGAATTCTTCCAATCTTCCCGTTAAATTCACTGACGATCTTTTCTGGGCGCTGGACCATCAGGATGATCTGCAGTCACTTTACACGGGAGGAACGGTTTTTCATATTTTTCTGGGTGAAAGAATAGAAGATGCAGAGGTATGCAAAAAACTGGTCCGGAAAATAGCCGAAAACTACAAACTTCCATATTACACAATAACACCGTCATTTACGATCTGTTCGGAACACGGATACATTCCGGGGGAACATTTCCAGTGCCCTTACCACGGTGACCATTCCGATCCAGAGACGAAGACCGAGAAGGAGGTCACCATATGAACAAGAAAGATTGCAGCGTAGAAGTTTTTTCAAGAGTAACAGGTTTTTTTCGCCCCGTTCAGTCCTGGAACAAAGGAAAGACGGAAGAGTTCAAGGACAGAAAAAGATATAAGGTAGATGTAGATACCGCCGTAACGTCCGATGAAGATAGCAGGTCTGCAAAAAGTCTCACTAGTTGATTATCCGGGGTGCGTTTCTGCAGTGGTATTTGTTCAAGGCTGCAATCTGCGCTGTCCGTACTGCCAGAATCCAGACCTTGTGGTCCCGGAATCAGGTTTTGAATGTTCCGAGAAAGAAGTCTTTGATTATCTTACCGCCAGGCGCAAACTCATAGAAGGGGTTGTGATCACGGGCGGTGAGCCCACGATATATGAGGACCTCCCTGACTTTATAAAACACGCAAAAGATATCGGCATTAAAGTAAAGCTTGATACCAACGGATCAAATCCGGAACAGCTTGAATATCTCTTACATGAAAATTTGCTTGACTATATAGCGATAGACGTCAAGTCCTCATTCAACAAATATTACCTTCTCAGCGATGCTGAAAATGTTGAATGGAGCGTTGCCGAAAGTATAAACCTCACAATGTCATCCGGAGTTCCATATGAATTCCGCACGACATGTGTTCCCGGTATCGTGGATGCGGAGGATTTTCATTCCATAGGAGATACCGTGAAGGGCGCAAAAAAGTATTACCTTCAACAATTCCGCCCGCAGACCACATACGACAAAGAATACCAAAACATAAAACCATACACCGACAGAGAGCTGCAGAAATTCAAATTGATCCTTGAGGAATATGTAGAGGAAGTGAAGATCAGGGGCGCGTAAGGACGCAAATATCCGCAAATGACTTGCAGGGGCAAGGTAAGTGAGCGCCCCTGCTTTTTTATGTAGGACTTAATTTTAATGTATTGTATAATTAACAACACTTCAATACGTCCCCGTAGCTCAGCTGGATAGATAAATGAGCACATCACTTAGACGACTAAAAGGAGGCTAAGCGATAAGTGGGAATTTACATCGAAGAGGCCGTAGGCCGAGTCGATGACACCTATAAAAAGAACCTGTTAAAACTCGCGCGTCCCCGTAGCTCAGC
>JABMSC010000086.1 GCA_013204685.1 Candidatus Omnitrophota bacterium
CATCTGAACCCTCAGTTTAGCGTCAAGGTTGCTTAATGGTTCGTCAAAAAGAAAAACCTTGGGCTTACGGACGATAGCCCGACCGACCGCTACACGCTGGCGCTGCCCGCCGGAGAGTTCCCGGGGTCTTCTCGTAAGTAGCGATTCCAGACCGAGTATATTAGCCGCTTCTTTGACCCTTGAATCGATCTCATATTTCGGATATTTCTTTAATCTGAGTCCAAATGCCATGTTCTCATATGCGGTCATATGCGGATAAAGCGCATAATTCTGAAAAACCATGGCTATATCCCTGTCCTTCGGAGGAACATTGTTAACTTTTCTGTCACCGATAAAAATATCTCCTGAGGTGGCTTCTTCAAGGCCTGCGATCAATCTCAGCGTAGTGGATTTTCCGCAGCCAGAGGGTCCTACTAAAACAACAAATTCCTTGTTTTCTACACCAAAAGTGACACCGTCTACAGCAGCTACACCGCCTGGAAAAATCTTGACTGCTCCCCTCAAACTAACCTGTGCCATATCATTGCCCCTGCATTTTTATCCTATGTTATGATAATTGTAATTTCTTATACAATATCCCGATATAAAAGTCAAGGTTACTGTTTCCTCTAAGCCGAACCCTTAACTTCCAGATAATCAATAAGTTTTGACAGTCTCTCCTTCAGATCCTTCCTATGAACGATCATATCTATAAGCCCATGCTCCAGTAAAAATTCGGAACTTTGAAATCCCTCGGGAAGATCCTGTTTTATGGTCTGCTGTATAACCCGGGGCCCGGTAAATCCTATAAGAGCTTTTGGCTCAGCCATTATCACATCCCCGAGAGAAGCAAAACTGGCCATTACCCCCGCCATGGTTGGATTAGTAAGCACTGAGATAAATAAGCCGCCGTTCTTATTAAGCCTTTCAAGGGCAGCGCTGGTCTTGGCCATCTGCATAAGAGAAAGCAGCCCTTCATACATCCTGGCCCCTCCGCCGGAACCCGAAATGATTATTAGTGGTATGTTTTCTTTGTCGGCATATTCGATCAGCCGAGTGATCTTCTCGCCAACAACCGACCCCATGGACCCCATTATAAAGCGTGAATCAGTGACGGCTAATGCAATGCGTCTGGAGGATATATCACCTTCCCCCACAACTGCAGCTTCCTTAAGCCCTGTCGCCTTCTGATCCTTCTTTATCTTTGAGGGGTAATCCTGCGGCCCTTTGAATTTTAACGGATCTTCGCTACGCATATTCCGGTACATTTCATGGAAGGAACCCGGATCAAGAACCGATTCTATCCTCTCGTAAGCCGTCATCCTGAAATGATAATCACATTTTGAACAAACTTCCAGATTATCTTTTAAGGTCTTTTTGTAAAGCAGCTCTCCGCATTCGGGGCATTTGGCCCACAGGCCTCCGCCTACACTTTTCTTTTTTGTCTGACCAAAAATAGGTTTCTTTGAGAAAAAAACCATTGTATTCCTTTTTTTAATCTGAACTATGAACTTACTTTTGCATTTTTTTCAACGGCAAACTTATTGATCACCAATCCCGTCAAGAGCTTCGGGTAAAAATAAGTAGACTTCTGCGGCATCATCTCCCCGAGTTCGGCAACATCCCTGAGTTGCTTAACGCGGGTGGGGTTCAGCAAAAATGCCGCCATATGACTGCCGTCTTTTACTAAAGCTTCGGCCTCTTCGGGGTCCCTGAGGTACGTGATATTACCTTCGATATTATCAGCATTCAGTATCTTCTCAAGAACAGCTGCATGAAAAGCGCTCACATCCAGTTCCTTCCATGCTTCGGCCCTATCCCCCTGAATGATATCCTTAAGACCGCTCTCACTCTTCGGCCTCATAAAAAGATATTTACTGCCTCCGAAAAACCCGAACCTGTGTATCTGGTAGGCCTCGGCATCCAGCTTTTCCATTAGTTCCGCAAGATCACGGCATTCGGTAATATCAAAATATCCGCTCAAGCTATCTTTGATCTCGTTCTCATCCTGAGTCGGCATCTTTTTTACGGCCCTGTGCGTAGCCATGATCGTCAGGTTATCCGTGTCTTCAAGATCTGTAAAATACATCATAATAAAGTCGGCGTCGCCGTCATATCCGTCTTGTTGTCTGCGCATATCACGGTATTTTCTGGCCACTTCATATCTGTGATGTCCGTCGGCAATAAACACTTTCTTGCCGTCCATTCCTGAAATTATGGTTTTTATGCTTTCTTCATCCGAAAGCCGCCAGAGCCTGTGCGTCTCTCCGTCTACCTCAATATCGATCACGGGCCGGGATGATTCGGTCTCTTTCTTTATGGTCTCCATTACTGCTCTGGTGGCATCCTCATACAAAGTGAATATAGGGCTTAAGTTACTTTCCACCTGCTTGATAAGGTTCATCCTGTCTTCTTTGGGCTTGGCAAGGGTATGCTCATGCGGCAAAACAGTTTGTTCGCCCTCTTCCTCTATCTTCATAAGCCCAAAAAAACCAAGTCTATTGTATTTGCGGCCCCTGTATCCGTATTCCTGCTGGTAAACATAAAACGATTCTTTATCGTCCTTTACCAGAATTTTTTCATCCTGCCACTTGTTGAAAAATTCCCTGGCACGGGTATACTGGTTGTTTTGCTGATCGTCCCCTTCGAAGGACTTACCCAGTATAAGCCGTATTACATTGTGTTCATTCTGGCCGTATAGTTCTTCGCGCATAGCCTCGGGGATAACATCATAAGGAGGAGCCATAACACTTTCATATCCTCCGCTTATCTTTCCTCCGTTGTATACCAATCCCCTGAAAGGTCTTATCTCTGCCATAATACTATCCTTCCCAAAATTACACCTGATATAATACCGATCATATTAGCTGCCGCATCATAAAGTTCGGCATGCCTCCCCGGCACAGGAATTTGCGCCAGTTCCAATAAAATACCATATACACCACCTAATATCAATGTAAATGAAAGGCTTTTTCTAAAAGTAAAGTTACCAACGCGCCCGTATGCCTTGACCATTAATGCCGCAAGTATGAAATACTCCAGAAAATGGGCGATCTTATCAATATACCCCCTTGTGATCATTTCAGGGCTGTTAGTCGGAAATATCGAAAAAAACAGGATAACAACCGCCCATATTGCCGCAGGGGTCCAGGCATTTGTGCGTATGTTCTCTATAGCCGCCATATTATCCTTCACATCCCGGACAACTGTCCTTTTTGCCGCAAGGCGGTGTTTTCCCTTTATTCTTGTCATTATCAGAAGTCTTTGGACCGGAATCCTTATAATCAGTCTGGTAAAACCCTTTGCCCTTAAATATCACCCCTGCACCAGTTCCTATTAAGCGTTTTACAGGGCCCTTGCATTCCGGACATTTTTTCAAAGGGTTTTCTGTTATTTTCTGGAATTTTTCAAACCCGTGTCCGCATTTACTGCATTTATATGTGTATGTTGGCATTGTTGTTTAGTGCTGTGTTCCGGGTGCCGGGTTTGATACTCAGCACTCAGCACATAACACTAACTCCTTAGTACTATTTAAACGTTCCCATCATCTTGTCAAAAAAACCTTTTTTGCTTTCCGGGACCTTTTTCTTTCCTGATGCCTCTTCAAACTCTCTCAGTATCTTCTTTTGATGCGCATTCAAATTCTTAGGCACTGTCACGCTGACCTTTACCAGCTGATCTCCCCTTGAGTGCCTGTCCAATCGTTTGATCCCTTTTCCCTTGAGTTTAAAGATCTGTCCGCTTTCGGTACCGGGCGGAATTGAAAGGTCCACTTCACCATCTATTCCCGGCACCTTTATCTCATCACCGAAAACAAGCTGGGGGAATGATGCGGAAGCAACATATAATAGATCGTATTCGCGCCTCGAGAAAAATTCATGCTCCCTTACAGAGATCGAAACATATAAGTCGCCGGCGGAGCCGCCTTTCGCCCCGGCCTCCCCCTCTGATGAAAGCCTTACTCTTGTTCCGGAATCTACCCCTGCCGGAACATGGACGCTTATCTTCTTTGTTTTTTCTTCTCTGCCGCTTCCGTCACACTTCAAACACGGCTGTTTAATAACCTGACCGGCACCCCCGCATGCGTCACACGTGCGTACCAGACTGATAAAACCGGTCGCCTGTCTGACCTGTCCCTGTCCACCACACTTCGAACAGGTAACTTTTTCACTCCCGGCCGCGGCTCCGGAGCCCCTACACTCAGAACATGCTTCGAATCTACGAACCTTTATTTCTTTTTCAGTTCCTTTAACAGCCTCTAAAAAGTCCAGCTTTAGCCCATACTCCAGATCTCTTCCTCTCCTGGGACCATTTCTCGTCTGGCCTCCGAAACCGAACATATCCTCGAAAACGTTCCCAAATGCACCGCCAAAAACCTGCTGAAAAATATCAAAGGGGTCATGAAAATTAAACCCTCCAAAGCCCCCGCCCTGAAACGCCGATTCACCGAACTGATCATATTGAGATCTCTTCGCAGGATCACTCAATATCTCGTAAGCATGGGAAAGTTCTTTAAATTTATCCTCTGCTTCTTTATCGTTCGGATTTTTATCAGGGTGATATTTTACCGCGAGTTTTCTGTATATCTTCTTCAACTCTTCTTGTGAAGCGTTCCGGTCCACACCCAGTAATTCGTAATAGTCTTTGGCCATAATTCGTGGTTCGTGGTTCGTGGTTCGTGGTTCGTACACAAAATACAAACCCTGAGCTACGAGCCACTATATGTTTATCTAAAAATGTGTCATCCCCCGCAAAAGCGGGGATCTCGTAAAAATAATCGTAAAATCCTCTATTCTTTTTTATCCTCTTTGTCCTCGTCTACTTTGTAATCAGCGTCAACTACGTCTTCGTCTTTTTTCTCACCCGTATCGCCGGCCGGCTCACCGCCTGTTTGCTGTTCCGGACCTGGACCGCCTGCACCGCCAGCCTGCTGCTGCTGAGCCTGTTCCTGGGCGTGTTTATACATCTCTTCGGACAACTTGTGGCTGGCCTTTTGCAATTCCTCGGTGCACTTCTTTATCTCATCTACATTTTCAGATGTAAGCGCCTTCTTTGCTTTTTCGGCCGCTTCAGTGATCTGTTTCTTCTCATCTTCCGTGACCTTGTCCCCGTACTCTTTAACTGATTTTTCTGCGGCATAGATCAGGCTGTCCAGCTGATTCCTGCCTTCGATGAGTTCCTTCTTTTTCTTATCCTCTTCCTCGTGTTCTTTGGCCTCGTTCTTCATCTTTTCTATCTCTTCCTTTGAAAGGCCGCTGGAAGATTCTATACGGATGGACTGCTCTTTGCCGGTTGCCTTATCCTTTGCTGAGACATGTACGATACCGTTTGCGTCTATATCAAAGGTTACCTCTATCTGAGGAACACCTCTTGGAGCAGGCGGTATATCAGTAAGATCAAACTTACCAAGCGTTCGACTGTCTGTTGCCATCTCCCTTTCCCCCTGAAGCACATGTATCGAAACGGCAGGTTGACTGTCCATAGCTGTTGAAAAAATCTGACTCTTCTTAGCCGGAATGGTAGTATTCTTTTCGATAAGCTTTGTCATCACACCGCCAAGAGTCTCTATACCGAGTGATAAAGGAGTTACGTCGAGAAGAACCACGTCCGCAAGTCCTTCGTCACCACTCAAAACCCCGCCCTGAATAGCAGCGCCTACAGCAACAACTTCATCCGGGTTCACTCCTTTATGAGGCTCTTTGCCGAACACCTCTTTAACAACTTCCTGCACCTTGGGCATCCTCGTCTGTCCGCCTACAAGTATTACCTCATCGATGTCGCTCGCAGAATACCCGGCATCCGCTAACGCTTTACGGCACGGCTCCTTGGTCCGATCCACAAGACTATCAACCAGCTGCTCGAGCTTGCTTCTGGTGAGTGCCATCGTCAAGTGTTTAGGACCGGAAGCGTCAGCCGTAATAAACGGCAGGTTTATTTCAGTCTGCAGGTTAGTTGAAAGTTCACACTTGGCTTTTTCAGCTGCTTCTTTAAGTCTTTGAAGCGCCATTTTATCAGCCCTTGGATCTATTCCGCTTTCTTTTTTGAATTCTTCCGCTATCCAGTTCATAATTTCCTGGTCAAAGTTATCTCCTCCAAGATGCGTGTCACCGTTGGTGGATTTTACTTCAAACACGCCTTCTCCCACGTCAAGGATGGAAATATCGAAAGTTCCGCCGCCAAGATCGAATACCGCGATCTTTTCATTCTTTTTGCTTTCCAGGCCATACGCCAGAGAGGCCGCTGTCGGTTCATTTATTATCCTTAAGACCTTTAATCCCGATATTTCACCCGCATCTTTTGTGGCCTGACGCTGCGAGTCATTAAAATATGCCGGTACTGTTATAACAGCATCTGTTACCTTTTCACCCAGATAGTCTTCAGCGGTTTGTTTCATCTTCTGGAGTATCATCGCTGATATCTGGGGCGGGGTATATTCCTTACCTTGCGCTTCGACCATAACATTACCGCTACTGTCCTCATCCACCTTATAGGGAACCAACTTTTCCTCTTCTGCAACCTCGGAATGTTTTCTTCCCATAAACCTTTTTATGCTGAATATTGTATTATCCGAGTTTGTTACTGCCTGCCGCTTTGCCGGCTGGCCGACAAGTTTTTCACCGCTTTTGGTAAAAGCCACAACACTGGGTGTTGTTCTGGAACCTTCCGCGTTTTCGATAACCTTGGGTTCCTTACCCTCCATAACCGCAACACAGGAATTTGTAGTTCCCAGATCTATCCCAATTATCTTACCCATCACTACCTCCTTTAATGAGCAGATAATTTACATTGCGGTAGCAATGTAAATTATAGGCCGTTAGGCCGTCTGCGAATTAACCCCGTTACAAATTTCAAAGAAATTTGTAACGGGGTAAAGTTCGGGCATACAATTTACAGTTTTTTGACAAAAGCTGTAAATTGTGCCCTTACTTTATTTAGATTTTTCTTTTGCCACTCTAACCTGCGCCGGCCTGAGAAGCCGGTCATTCAACATATACCCGGAGCGCACTTCTTCAAGTATCTCTCCGTCAGGATATTCATCTGTCTCATCGGCCGCCACTGCTTCATGAATATTTGGATCGAACATCTTACCTTCGGTTTCGATCCTTTTGACCCCGTTCTCCTCAAGTCTCTTATGAAATTCTTTCTGGACAAGCTTTATGCCGTCCATAACCGCCATCTTGTCCTCGGCCTTTTCCATAGCACCAAGGGCCATATCAAAATTATCCATTATGGGGACCAGATCTGAAATAATGCCTTCATTGGCAAATTTCATTTGGCTTGTTTTTTCCTTTTCGAGACGTTTTCGGGTATTTTCATATTCGGCATGGACTTTCATCCATTTATCATGATATTCGTCTCGTTCATCCGCTTTTTTCTTCAAGTCTTCCAGTTC
>JABMSC010000087.1 GCA_013204685.1 Candidatus Omnitrophota bacterium
ACACCCAATTATCCCTCGAATATTTCTTTTACTCTATCCGTTTTGAGGAAGATTATATGCCAAATCCCCACTGCGGCTATGATCCCCCAGGGCACAACTTCCATCAACCATGCACCAACTCCCTCGTGAAAGAGATCGCCTATCCCCAAAACTATGTTTCCTATTATGATCAGAGAAGATACGACCCAGAAGGCCATAAGTGACTTGCGCGCCCAGTTTTTTTTCCTAAAGATCCCTACACCTAGTATAAGGACGAAGAACCCGATCACGAATCCAAGTCCAAGGGCATAATACGGACCTGATTCATTATTCATCTGTGCGGCATATGAACATACATACAACCCGATGGTCCCCATCAAAAACCAGATAAACCCTGCCGTCAAGACAGCAATAACCCCTATGGCATTCACCCCTATCCTGTATTTGTCCTTCATACCCCACCCCCTGTCAATCTTCTATTACGTTGTCAAGAACGGAGACCAGCCCCTAATTTGACTTATTGTTAGCGCGGATCTACAACTTTTCCTATAAATAAAATGCTGCTTGATTTGATATCCCTGATAATAAAAATAAACGGATGATCAACTCGAAAAACAGGTTTTGGCATTGGCGCGCTTAGGGTCCTCATTCCAACTGCTGTTGCTGCCGCTGCTTCGGTACCTTTTTCGTTTACGTCAACAAAGGCTTTGTGTATAACATCGGATATATACAACCTGTCCGAATCCGATGTCATCCCGGAAAAATCCGCTGATACATCGCTGAAAGCATCTATCATACCCAGTTTTTTTAGCGTTTCGCTTAATTTGAATTCAGAGATTATTCTGAATTTTGGCATAAAGATCTCAACTTTTTGTTTCCTCAAAGACAATATCCAGTTTTTAATATTTTTTGAAGTAAATGCGTCTTCGAATTTTATTAGATCACTCGCGTCCTCAGGAAGAAAAACAATCATCGACAGTTTATCGCCGGTATAAGGTATCTCGAGAATTTGATATTCGCCGCTATCTGAATAATTAAGGTCCGCAGTTTGGTGCATCATGGGTGTTCTGACCTTTTCCCCGCTTATGAGCGTAAACGGAAGAGCTTGTGTGTTCTCCCGGTCAAACTGAAACATCCAAGTACCTTTAAAATAAATAGCATTTGTCAGAACAAGCTTCGTTAAAGAAGTAAGCATCCCCTGTTTAATCAGGTCTTTAATCTTGTAATGCGTTTTATCTTCTACCCAGCGGTTAATTATCTGCCGTGCTGTTTCCGTATTGTTCGCAAAATCAACTTCTTCAAATCCGGCTTTATAGTAATCCTTGATAATGTCGGTATAGTCTTCATGAAAATCATACCCGGATTGGCTCCACAATGCATTGGCAACACTTAACTCATAACCATCCTCTTCGGGTGCGGCATATAGATCCTGTATGAGTTTGGAAAAGGCTACATGAAGATCCTTCCTGCTCATGTCCACATGCAATACATCCGCCATTTGGAATGCGGTATTTCCCCGAGCACCCGCGTAAGTCATCGCTAAAGCGGATGATATGCTGAAAGGCGAAAAGAAAATATTACCTTCCTCCGTTTTCAATTTGCCATATAGATCTAAAGCAAATGAATTATTTTCTTCCGCAAGAGTTTTGATTTCTTCTGCGTTGGAATTATTGATTATTGCAGCCGTTACGCTTAACAATAAAAACAACATCACAATAATTGAGACTCTTATGTATTCTGGTTTCATTTGGTTGTTCCTTTTTTATTCTTGTTTATACACGATACCCCCCAAAACCCCATCGTTTGTTCTAATAAAAATCAAAATCGAGGACATCATACCCGGATTTGTTTTACATATCATTTATTTATAAGCAGTTAAATACAGCGTCTGGCATATTTTTCTTACTTCCCGAATATTTCTTTTACTCTATCCGTTTTGAGGAAGATTATATGCCAAATCCCCACTGCGGCTATGATCCCCCAGGGCACAACTTCCATCAACCATGCACCAACTCCCTCGTGAAAGAGA
>JABMSC010000088.1 GCA_013204685.1 Candidatus Omnitrophota bacterium
GTAAACGGACTATTCAACATACCTGAAGTTAAAAAGAGCCTGCCCCATGCCTTCCTAAATAACTCCAAAGAACCTGGTAATGTGGCTGAGTAAACTTTTGTTTTTCGTCCCCCGGTTTCCCGTCCACCAATTTCTCATAATATTTTGAACGCTTCCACTATCTGTGACATAAACTTCACTTTTTCTATATCACCTGAGGGAGGAAGTTCGTCCGATATTCCTAAAATAAGATTAGGAGAGAATAACTTCAAGACCTTAACAGCAAATTTTTCGAGTTTCTCAGAGGGATAATCTGGAAGAAATAGAATGGCTGGTATTCCATCAAGGAGAATTATATCTCCTATAGCCTCTTTTAATTCCTCTAGCGTAACATCACCCTGCGGTAAAGGTGTAGCCGCTTCTATTCCATCAAAAACCGTCTCATTTATAAAGGGTAAAAGTGGTTTTATTGCTCCATCCATATGAATATGACAAAATTTACCCGCTTTATGAAGTTGCCCCACCTTTCTTTGATAATAAGGCAGGAGATATTCTCTGAATATAGAAGGCGCGTCTATACGAGCGTCTATATTTTCTCCAAAGTTTAAGACAGATACCGGACATTTCTCTAATACTTCGTACATCTGATCTTGTGCTTCTTCGGCTATTTTTAGAAACTCCTCCATCCTTTTAGGGAAGTCATGCAGCGCATATATAGTATTCTCAATTCCCATATAGAATAGCATACAATTTTGTAGAGGGCTTCGCTCAAAATAAAATTGAATAACACCTCTATTACCAATTTTATTTTCTGCTTCTTTATAAAATTCGTAATCAAATTTTGCTACAGTATTTTTCAACATGTATTCTAAAATTTTTAAATCAGATACACTTTTAACTGGAAATTCAGTATAATGGCATGAACATCCCCATTCACCCAATCTTTTCTTTCCCCTTAACTGTCCGAGAGGTGTTTCGTAAATTATATATATATCATTACTTTTCTTTATTTCTTTGACTTTTACTCCTCTTTTGTAGCTAAATTTTAGATAAGTGTTAGGTTCTGAAAGATCCTCTGATGAGCCATAATAATATCTTACTGAGGCCCCAAGGTCATCATAAATTTCAAGCAGATCTTTATCTTTATATTTTTTAGGAAGCGTTCCTCTGGCTTTATTCACATTGTACCAATGTTCAAGCCTTGGTTGCCATACTATTTTATCTACTTTTTTTCTCATAAAAATAGCCATCATCTTTTCTCGAAAGTTTGAATTGTTAGGATACATTACACTCTCCTGTACAGTCAGTCCAAAAAGATAAATGGGTGTAGAAATTGTTACCGAAATTGCCAGAAAGCCCCACCCCTTATGGGTGGGGAGGATGTCACTATGAACCTTTTTATATTCCTTTATTTTATGGCCGTAAAGTCAGTAGTAATAATGGTTTAAGCGTGGTGTCCGCTGTCCGGAGAATCGTTTTTATACGGTGGGCTCAGGGTTTCCGCCTTTTGTCAAGAACGGGACACTTAGGCAAATGAATTGACCCAGAAAGTACCTCTTATGGGTCGTTACTCATATCCTCAGAACCTAAAGACCACGTACAAACTAATAGCGAGCGGTTTCCGGCAAGAGGCTGCACTAACTTTGCTACGCTAATCCCTGGACAAGTTCGCTGATGGCCGGCTTGCTTGTCTCGATAAGAAAACCACTTATGGATTTGCTCAATCAAACTTTTCTCTTCCCATACGGCGGGATCAAACCCACTGTCGAGCTGCAGAAAGGCTGCTACTAAGTGATGCCGACCGGAGCGAAGACTTGCAGCACATGGTTTCAAAAGCTTCTCAAACCAGTAAGCCTTTGTATAGATGTCAGGCGCTATCCAAGTATCAGCAGTCTTGTCGGTATCGAGTCCCATCAGGGCAACGACGTCTTTGCGAAAGGCGTCTTGCGCTTGCAGAGGAGCATTGCGGTGCCACTTATCTTCCCGGACGTGACGCACCTTGAATTCGAACCAACACCAAGCGTTATGTGCCTTTGACCGCAAGCATAGGTCCACCCATTTAACTGCCCCCGCTTTTTTCCAATCGCGGTTCGTCTTCTTGGGTAGCTGCACAGGATAAAGAGTCACGTAAGGCACTTCTGTAGGAAAGGGTACCCAGCCAGTAGAACCTGCTCGCCTCTTGAGTTCGGCGTAAAGTTCAGCGTGCACCCATGCCTCGGGGA
>JABMSC010000089.1 GCA_013204685.1 Candidatus Omnitrophota bacterium
GTATAAGGCTGTGAAAGGACCTCACTGCCTCTTGCTTTCGCGCCTCCAAACCTTTGTCTTTAGGCAGAAAGACTACGACGATCAAAAAAGTCACCGCACCTAACGCTGACATCGCAAAAAACACGGAATCAAAACCAAAATAATGATTCAGCATCCCTCCCAGAAACGGTCCGGCGGCCAGGCCGAGATAGAACATCATGTTTACCGCCCCGGTAAACTCGCCCTCCTTCCCTTCCTCCGCCAGGTCCCCGACATAAGCCATTACGATCGGCATGATCATTCCCGCTGCCAGCCCGTGGACCATCCGGACGATCGTAAGCGTGAATATGCTGTTCGCCAGGGGGTAAAATAAGGATATTACGGTAAAAAGAAAAAGCCCTCCCGCGACAAAGATCTTCCTCCCGATCCTGTCAGAAAGCCTTCCGACTATGGGCATTATTATCCCGCGCGAAATCCCGAAACCCGCGAATATGAAACCCATCCAGAAACCGTTGGCGCCGTGCTGCTTGGCGAAAACAGGCAGAAATGGCGCTATTACGCCCATACCGATCATTGAGGAAAACGCGGTAATAAGCAATATAGCGAAAGTGCTTCTGCGCATAGTTTAACCTGCTTTAGTTGCATCATCGTCGTCGATCTCGATAGCTATGTTATTGGGATTATAAGAAGTGTTTCCTCTCAGCCTGAAAAGAATGCCTGCACCGCCCAATTCCGGACGACGCAAAAACCCCTGGCCCGAAAAAACGGGAACGAAAGAAGCCACCAGAAAAGCCGGGGCAATATCGAAGGGGAATTTTTTGTTGAACTTCAAATTTTATTCCAAACCCTCTACTTCCACAGCAAAAGTGGTGCCTCGAACACCAACTACAGAGGTCGGTGTTTTCACCTGAAAACTCGAGTCTTCGTGATGGATCTTTTGAGCTGTTACCAGCACCTTGCCAATGGCCAGATCCAGAAGGGTCTGTTGGGTTCCTTCTTCCTCGTCCATTACAAGTTCGGCCAGAAGAACCTTGGAGTTCCCTTCAACTTCAACGGTTGCCGTCTCAACACCGTCTAGATTGATAAACACCCAGGAGTCTGCCTTTGTCATGATCATATCGCCCTCGGAAATCTTCATGCCTATCTCAGCAGGCAGAGTTTCTTCACTTGAAGCGAATTTCACCATAACATCGCCTTGCATGTCAACGAGTTTACCGGTCCTACTTACTTCCGCGGCATCTAATGCTAATGTCAGCCCGACCAGCATCACCAAAACTACAACAAAAGTTAGTATCTTCATTTCACATCCTCCACGTTAAATATACATTGAAACCTCATAATTGTCAACTTGCACCAATCCCTCAACTCAGGGTTCAAGCGACAAATACTGAGTTTCAGTTCTACTAACCTCATTTTAAGCATACACGATAAAATGCACAAAGTCAAATTTTTCTTCAAATTAACATTTTCCCGCCCGAACACCTAAAAGGCTAAATCCCGCCTCCTTATACTATTATATACATATATAGGCCTACTCTCAGCATTCCTTCCCATTTTTTTTAAAATTTTAGCGCATTAAAATTTTTTACTCGATCTGCTCCACATCCACCGAAAAAGATGTCCTTCCTGCATCAATTTTTGTGTCTTCCTTGACACTTATGATGGAGGTGGGCGTCTTTACATCAAAGGCAGACAATCTCTTTTTTGGTCTGTCAGTGCTGATGAAAATTTTTCCCCGGGCCAGATCCAAAAATGTCCTCTCTCCTTCACCCTCCTCGTCCTCCGCCAGTTCCACTATTGATAGCTGCGCGTTTTCCTCGATCGAAACTTCCGCTTTCTCCCTTCCACCTAATTTTAGCACCGCCCAGGAATCTTTCCCCGTTATTATCATATCACCCTCATTAACAGTCATCTCAACTTGAGCGGGATCAACTTCTCCGCCGGCACCAAACTTTACGCTAACGTTTCCCTTAAAGTCAACGATAGTTCCGGTCCTCTTCGCTTCTTCAGCTCCGGAGGAAAAAGACACCGCTAAAAATCCGACAAGAATGATCAAAACAGAAAACCTCTTCATTTAACCCTGCCTTTCTAAATTTTTTTTGCTCACAAGATGTTGCATCTTGATCGGAGCGCTTAACGTTTTACTTTATTACTTCTCCGCCTACCTTATCCATCTTTTCTTCGTCAGGGAACATTTCTATTCCATCAAAATTTATGATCGATTCATTGTTTTTCATATTGCAATGGATCTGTCCGCCTTCTATGCTTATTACTGTTTCATCGCGAA
>JABMSC010000090.1 GCA_013204685.1 Candidatus Omnitrophota bacterium
ATATAGTTTTTCATTGTGCCGGGAGCGTAAGAGGCAAAACCGAAGAAGAGCTTTTCAGTATAAATGTCACAGGCACGTATAATATTTGCCAGGCATGTTACAACCGGAATGTTAAAAGACTCATTTATTTGAGCTCCATTGCAACTGTTAATGGGAATAGCCAAATGCCTCTTGCGGATAATATGCCGTATAAGGCGAGGAATGCCTATGGAAGATCTAAAATAGAGGCCGAGAAAATAGCGATTGAATTCAGAGAAAAGGGTCTTCCTGTTGCTATAATCCGTCCCTGTATGGTTTATGGAGAGGGTGAGCCCCATGCTTTATACAAGATCTTCCGAGCGGCACAAAAAAGGCTCATTCCCGCTATTCGCGGGAGCGAAATGGACAGTAAACTCAATCTGGTGGATGTAAATAATGTTGTTTCGGCGCTCGCCTTAGCGCTTGAGAAGGAAGAGGCTTTAAGCGGGACATTTATTATAGCGGATAAAGACGCTATAACCATTAGGAAATTTCTGGAAATAGTGTATAATGAGCTGGATGTTGGAGGCCCTCCGGTGTTTCCGGCGTGGATGGTGAAATTTTGCCTTGTCCTACCACCCGTTAAAAGAAAGTTTAAAGGACTCTTTAAAGACAGGGTATATGATATAAGCCGGGCAGAAAAATTGCTTGGCTATAGTCCTGCAATATCGACTGAAGAGGGCTTAAGGCGCGTGATAAGAGATTGGAAGGGAAGAAAATAGAAAATGACAAAAGTTTTGTTATTTGCTGTTTGGTGCTTGCATTAAAACTTTAAACGAAAGGACACACATGTCAAAGTTCACAGCTACTATTCTTGGTACTACGGCGGGGATGCCTACAAAACAGAGGGGCCATACGGCAATACACATTTCCTATAACGACGGAGAGGAGACGAGTTTGTTGTTTGACTGCGGGGAGAACACTCAGAGGCAGTTAATGGTCGCGGGCCTGAACATGATGAAGATCGATAACATTTTTATAACCCACTGGCATGGAGATCATTGTCTCGGGCTTCCGGGGGTTGTAGATACTTTGGGATTTGAGGGCAGGAAAAAACCGCTTACGGTATATGCTCCTGAATCCTGGCGGGTTGATGATTGCCTTTCATTCGATCATTCCATGGCGGATTTTAAAGCGGTATCCCGGGATGTCTCTTATAGAGGTATGAGAGTGAGGAGGACATTTAAGAATAAACGGTTCGATATAATGACCGTGCCCGTCAAACATAGCGTGCCCGCTGTTGCGTATGCTATTATAGAGAAGGATAAAAGCTGCATTGACTTAAGGAAAGCTATAAGCCTGGGGATGCCGGAATCGGGTGAATTGTATGGGCAGCTCAAAAAGAAAGGCCGCGTTCGAGTTGGCAAGAAAAAGATAACCCTTAAAGATATTACGATGACAAAAAAAGGAAAAAAGGTAGTTTACTCCGGGGATACGGAGATCTGCAGGAATTTAAGGAAACTTGTTCACGGGGCAGACTTGCTTATACAGGATTGCACTTATTTTGACGAAGAACGTCCCGAGAAGCATTATAAACATGCATCTCTTCCGGAAGTTATAGATATGGTGCAGAAAGAGGGCGTGAAAAAAACCATCCTCACTCATATAAGCCGCAAGTATCAGGATTCGGATAAGCTCAAAGAGCTCATAAAAGATTACCCGAATATCGAACTGGCTGAAGATTTCATGAAGGTTGAGCTGCAATGATGGTTATACAGATTAAGCGTTAAGAGATAAGAGGTAAGCGTGGATCGGGTTTCGGGGATCGTGATTCGTGATTCGAATGGAGAAAAAGCCCTATTGGCGTCATTGCGAGCGAGCTTACAACGACGAACCACGAACGACGAATAACGAACGACGAACAACCATGGTGAGCCCATGCGAGTATTACTCCACATCTGTTGCGGTATATGTGCCGCACCTGTGATCGAACAGCTGATGATAGAAGGCCATACCGTGACGGGTTATTTTTATAATCCCAACATTCACCCTGCCGATGAATACGAAAGGCGGCGTGAAACCGCAAAGAAAGCAGCAAAACACTTTGATATAGATTTCGTCGAAGGTCCGTATGACCGTGAGAACTGGTTCACTCTGGTTAAAGGCACAGAGTATGAACCCGAGGGCGGCGAGAGGTGCAAAAGATGTTTCAGGATGCGTCTCGAAAAGACCTACGAATATCTAAAAAAACAAATGTTCGACAGGTTCACCACCACGCTTACCACAAGCCCCTTAAAAGACGCGGCGGCTATAAATGAGATAGGCCGCCAGATCGGAGGGGAGAAATTCATATCCCGAGACTTCAAGAAAAAAGATGGATTTAAAAGGGCAATGGAGATAGCCAAAGAGCTGGATCTTTACCATCAGGATTATTGCGGATGCATTTACAGTCAGGAGGAGAAGATCAGGCAAGAGAGCAAGAAAGGATAGGGCAGCTGGTTGCCGGTAACTTGATTATTATGGCTAAACAAAAACAACTTTCACATTCAGCGTTCCTTAAGCGCGTGCATGATGCGATAAAACATTACGACATGCTGCAAAGGGGAGACAAAGTGCTCGTTGCAGTGTCCGGCGGATCCGACTCCGTATGTCTTATCGAGAGCCTGTTATTCCTTAAGAAGAAGCTTGGCATTGATATGGTCGTGGCGAATATGGATCATGGTCTGAGGGGTAAAGAGTCCCGGGAAGACTCAAACTTTGTGAAGGCACTGGCAAAGAAATTAAAAGTTAAGTGTGTGCACAAGAAAATTAACCTGAAAAAAAGCAGAAAGAAAAATATTTCCGTAGAAGAACTTGCCAGAGAAAAAAGATACGCTTTTTTATTCAAAGAGGCGAAGGACAATAAGTGCAACATAATTGCCACAGGGCACAACATGAATGACCAGGCCGAGACGGTTCTGATGAAGATCATTTCCGGATCCTCAATCAGGGGCATTACGGGCATTCCGCCCGTGAGAGGCGCCGAAGGCGTGAAGATAATACGGCCGCTTATCCGCACGGATAAAACAGATATTCTGAATTTTTTAAAGAAGAACGGTTCAGATCATGTCGAAGACAGCACGAACCTTGATAAAAGATTCCTGAGGAATAGAGTAAGGCTCGAGGTATTGCCGTTTCTTGAAAAATGTAATCCAAGGTTAAAACGAACACTTGTAAATCTTTCGGATACATTGAGAGAAGACCTTGTCTTTATTGATGGAGTAAAGGGCGCCGCGCCTCTTGATCATGATGCCGGTTCCCTTCAGGTGGATATCAAGGATATCATTCTGCAGCCAAAAACGCTCAGGAAGGAGCTCTTTAAGGAGCTTTTCAGAAGAGCCGGCGGTAATGTCAAAAAACTTACATATCGTCACTGGATGGATATGGACCGGTTCTTAAAGTCCGCTGAGAAAGGAAAATCACTTGACCTCCCCGGCAGTGTGAGGGTTACGAAGCGGGGGAATGAGATAGTGTTTGGAAAAAGTTCATAATTTGCAATATTTAGCACCCAGCACTAACCCATAAAACACGAACTAACACAATTTGACCCCAACATGGGACTATGCTACAATAACTTCAATAGATATATTCATATAACTTTCACATAGGAACTAAATAATATGACAGAAAATAAACGAAAACCATACAAGGGTAAGAGGCCGCCCTCTAAAGGCGCTCCCGGTGACAAAAAGAACGCGCCCGACAGATTTGTCTGGATATTAATTGTAGTGGGGCTCTTTTTAGTGTTCCAGTGGGTATTTTCCTCGATGAGCACTGTCTCCCCCGGGCTTACTTACAAATCTTTTTACGAGATGGCGGAGACTAACGACCAGACCGGGGTTATCGTAACTGCCGCAAAGATGGGCCCCCGCGTTGTCGGGAAATTAAGCGATGGGACTGCTTTTGCGGTAAACATCCCCGAGCCGGACCAGGATCTGATCAAACTCCTGCGCAGGAATGTTCCTGATTTTGACATCAAACCGCCCGAGACATTCTTAACAAACGTACTTACTCTCTTCGGGCCGATGCTGCTTTTTATACTGTTCCTGTGGTTTTTTATATACAGGGGAGCGGCCGGTGGTGGCGGCAAGATGATGTCATTTGGAAAGTCAAGAGCAAAGCTCGCGACAAAAGAGAACATGAAAGTGACCTTCAAGAAAGTCGCCGGTATTGAAGAGGCAAAAGAGGAACTGAAGGAAGTTATAGAGTTCCTGAAAGATCCGCGCAAGTTCCAAAAACTGGGCGGAAAGATGCCCAAAGGGGTTCTCTTGATGGGCCCTCCCGGGACCGGCAAGACATTGCTTGCTAAAGCGTGTGCGGGTGAGGCGGATGTTCCTTTTTTCAGTATTTCCGGATCAGATTTTGTCGAAATGTTTGTTGGTGTAGGGGCGGCAAGAGTGAGAGATCTCTTTGATAAGGCGAAGAAG
>JABMSC010000091.1 GCA_013204685.1 Candidatus Omnitrophota bacterium
ATGATACCCCGGACCTTTGCTTTTGGAGGCGCGATCATTTTATCCTTGTTCTTTTCATAAAGCTCCTTTATCTGGGCCGGTGTTATTACTATATTTGAAGCTACTTCTTCACTGACGATTTTTTGCGCCAGCATCTGTTCGCGCAGTTCTTTTTTAAATTCGGTCAGATTCGTGCCTTTTTCGCTCAGAGCTTTCAGAAAAGCATCTTCGGAAGGATAATATGATTGTATCTTCTCTATCCTCTCATCCAGTTCTTTCTCGTCCACTTCTATCTTCTTTTTCTTGGCGAGGCTTACAGCAAGTTTAGCATTTATAAGCTGCTGCAGGATACCTTCTTTTGCCTCGGCTATACGCCGGTCCAGTTCCTCACCTTTGAACTTACTTTCAAAGTTCTGTTTCACGGGCTCATACAATCTGTCAAATTCCCTTTGCGTCACAACTTCGTCGTTGACCACGACAAGAACCTTGTCCACAACTCCTGCATAAATGCGCCCGCTAAATGCCAGTACGAAAAGGCATATCACAAAAAAGAATACTGCCTTAAATAGTTTCATGTTTTTCACTTTTCTCCTCCTTAATCAGCTTTTAAGGTCCCTGAGGATCGTTGGGATCATAATCTCGACCTTCGAGTTTATGTTTTCATTGTTCCTTTTCACTTTCCGCAGCACCTGCGGAAGGTGCCATCACCTCTTCATTTATCACAATGACTGTTTCTCCTCTCAGTCTTTCAAGCAACTCATTAAAAATAACCTGTCTTTTCTTTATGCGTAATCTTGCTTCAACATCCTGGGAAACCTGCTCTATCGGCCTTAATTCGGGGGGCTTTCTGTCGGTCAGCTTTATAATGTGATATCCGAGTTTCGTCTTAACAGGCCCGGAGATCTGGCCGACCTCAAGCTGCGAGCAGGCATTGTCAAACTCGGTCATCAGCTGCCCTTTAGGAAAGTATCCCACGTCCCCGCCCTGCTGAGCCGTCGGATCAACCGATTTTGCCCGTGCGACTGCCTCGAAACTTACCCCTCCATCAAGTTCTTTTGTTATTATTTCAGCTTGTTCATACGTAGGCACCAGTATGTGAGAAACCCTCAGTATCTCAGGAGTCATATATCTGTCTCTGTTGCTGTTGTAGAAATCCTCCATCTCCTCAGGTGTGATATTTATAGCGCTGTCAACTTCATCCTTTAAAAGTCTCGCTATAAGGATCTTCTTCCTTGCTTCGACAATAACTTTCTGGACTTCTTCATCCTTGTGCAGGTTCTTGCGGACCGCTTCCTGGTAAAGCAGGATATCGTTGATAAGGTCATTCATGTATTCCTGCTTGCGCCGGCGCACAGCTACCCTGTATCTGGCAGGAAGATTATCAATTCTTTCGTTAAAATCGGTAAGGGTCACTTTTTCATCGCCAATAGTGGCAACTACAACTTCTTCCTTTTTCGACCCGCATCCGGAAGAGAGCAACAGCGCTACTATCATTATTAACGCGCAAAAGTGACCAAGGGAATTTTTCATGTTATATATAGTTTAGTTGGTAAATTATTAATAACTATCATATCAAAATACATGCCGGTCTTCAAGGGTTTTAATTTCCCGCTTCAATGCTGGAGATCTCTTCCTTTAAAAGGCGGCAATAAAGGTCGAACCCTATCTGGTCAATAAAACCGCTCTGCTCAAGCCCCAGGATATTACCCGCTCCCCGCATCTCCAGGTCGCGCATGGCTATTTTGAACCCTGATCCCAGTTCCTGATATTTTTTCATAGCTACCAGGCGCGCCTGAACTTCATGCGTAAGAGTTGAAAAATCCTTAACCACAAGAAACGCATGCGCCTTACGATCGAACCGCCCGATCCGGCCCCTTAACTGATAGAGGTCCGCCAGGCCGAACCTGTCGGCATCATTAATGATCATGGTATTGGCATTAGGGATATCGATCCCGGACTCGATTATGGTCGTACAAACCAGCACGTCGACTTCACCATGAATAAATTTTATCATTGTCTTCTCCAGGGTTCTTGAACTCATCTGTCCGTGACCGACCATGAGCCGGGCCTCTGGCACCATCCGGCTCACTTCAGAAGCTACCTTATCGATGGAATTGACCCTGTTGTGCACATAATAGACCTGGCCTTTTCTGGCAAGTTCCCTGGTAATCGCTTCCTTGATACGTTTTTTATTGTATTCGATGATCTCTGTTTGAACCGGCATCCTTTCCAGAGGCGGAGTTTCGATCATCGAAATATCTTTTCCGCCCATAAGCGACAAATAGAGCGTCCGGGGAATAGGCGTCGCCGTTAAGGTAAGGATGTCCACGTTCACCCTCATCCTCTTCATCTTATCCTTGTGTTTCACCCCAAACCTCTGCTCTTCGTCAACGATCAATAGCCCCATATCCTTGAATTTTACATCGTCCGAAAGAAGTCTGTGTGTGCCGATCACGATATCGACCTTTCCTTCCGCCAGTTCCTTCAGGATGCAATCCTGCTCCAGCTTCGTGCGGAAACGGTTTAACATTTCGATCTTGACCGGAAAATTCTTCAGCCGTTCCGAAAAAGTCTCTGCATGCTGCTCCGCAAGGATGGTAGTAGGCACCAGAAAAGCCACTTGCTTGTCGTCCATTACCGCTTTGAACGCTCCCCTTAAAGCAACTTCTGTCTTGCCGTACCCGACATCACCGCAAAGAAGACGATCCATTGGCCTGGGATCTTCCATGTCCTTTTTCACGTCTATAGTCGCCGTAAGCTGATCCGGCGTTTCTTTGTAAGGAAAATCCTCTTCTATCTTTTTTTGCCAGTCGGTGTCCCTCGAGAAAACAAAACCCTTCGCACTCTCCCTTTTGGCCTGAAGATTTAACAAGTCCCTTGCTGTGCGGGCGGCGCCTTTCGCGGCCTTTTTCTTGGACTGGCCCCATCTCTTGCCTCTGAGCATGTTAAGCCGTGGAGGGCTCCGGTGAAAAGAAATATATCGTTGCAATTTATGAAGATCTTTGTTCTCGATGTAGAGTTTATCGCCGCCCTTGTATTCAACAACAAAGTAGTCTTTAGCTCTTCCCTCCCGGCGCATGCGCTGCATTCCCAGATATTTGCCTATGCCGTAGTCAATGTGTACGGCGAAATCGCCGGGCTCTATATCTACAAAAGAATCGATCGGCTGTTCGCCCATATCGATCTTGGCCTTATTGAGTCTGGTTTTTCTCAATATCCCGGCCGGCAGAATTATCACTCCCTTATGGCTTGTGATAGTTTTGAATGATACCAGGTCAATGCTTTTTATTGATCTGACCTTGCCGGAGGAAAGATCTATGCGTACAGGATATTCAAATGTTACGGGGAAAACAATGAGATTCTCGCCGACCAGGCTGTAATCACCGCAAACAGAGACTTTACGGCTTCTGGAATAATCATATTTATCCAGAGCGACCGTTATCTCGTCAAGGTCGACCGTTTCATTTACATATAATTTGAGGGAGTCAAACATATTTAGCGTATAGCGTATAGCGGATAGCGTATAGGGTTAAACGCTATGGCTTACATCTTTTCCGGTAAGGTTATATTTAATAATCCCAAACCGTTGGCCAGGACGATCTTTGTGCATTCGACCAGGAACAATCTCGCTTTTGAAAGGGCTTTATCGTCAGAAACTACCCGGCATTCGGTATAGAATGAATGGAAGGACCGCGCAAGCTCGTTCAGATACGCCACAAGACGGTTCGGCTCCAACGCCTCAGCGCTTGCTTTTACCGCAAAGGGAAACTCGCTTAATTTGCGCATCAGGTGTTTTTCTTCTTTAGCCGTCAGAAGTTCCAGGTTTGTTCTCCCGAAAAATAAACGGAAACTGTTCTTCCGGCTGAATTTCTTAATGCTGCATATTCTTGCATGCGCGTATTGTATGTAAAATACGGGGTTATCCGCCGACTCTTTCTTTGCCAGATCAATATCAAAGTCCAGATGGCTGTCTAATCTCCTTGAAAGGAAATAGAACCGCGCTACATCTTTGCCTATTTCATCCAGTATCTCACGTAAAGATACAAACTCTCCTTTACGGGTTGACATCGATACCGACTCTCCACCCCTCATGAGAGTGACAAGCTGCACTATAAGGATATCAAGAGACTTTGCGTCATGCCCGAGCGCCCGGACCGCGGCCTTCATCCTTCTTATATAGCCATGATGGTCAGGACCTAAAAGATCTATTAAATGAGTGTACTCCCTGCGGTATTTATCAAGATGATAAGCAATGTCCGGCGCAAGATATGTATAGGACCCGTCACTTTTTACGACTACCCTGTCTTTATCATCTCCGAACCGGGTTGAAGCAAACCACTTTGCGCCCTCGGAGTCATAGATATACCCGCCGGACTGGAGGAACTCGAGGGCCTCTTCTACTTCTTTCTTCTCTTCTATTGCTCCTTGCGAGGTCCACGTGTCAAACACCACCCCGAAGTCAGAGAGGTCCTTATTGATAAGTTTCATCATATAATCAACTGCATAATTCCTGAAAAAGGCGGTTACTTTATCGCTCCCGGCAAGAAACTTATCACCGCTCTTCTCCTTTATCTCCCTGGCTATATCTATTATGTATTCCCCCATGTAACCATCTTCAGGCATCGGATCATTCTTATCAAAAAGATCCCGGTACCTTACCTCCACTGAATCACCCAGGAGTTTGATCTGCCTGCCTACATCGTTAAGATAATACTCGCATGTCACATTGTCCCCGCTAAAGCGGAGTATTCTGGCCAGAGCATCACCTATAGCCGCCTGGCGGCCATGCGCGATAGTGAGGGGCCCGGTGGGATTTGCGCTGACGAACTCCAGGTTTATTTTTCTTTTCCGTCTCTCCTCGGACCTCCCGAAACTGTCTTTTTGTGCGTGAATATTCTCAAGCACCGTACGGAAATAAGCGCCGGATAGTCGAAAATTTATAAACCCGCCTTTAAGCTCTGCGCTCTTAATAAGGCCGGAAAGGCCGGACCTTTCGATCTGATCCTCGAGGAGGGTTACCACACCTTCTCCCACAACTTTAGGAGAACGTTTGGCCAGAGACGCCAGACGCATCGCTGCGTTAGAGGTGAGATCGCCATGACCGGGATCTCTTGTCATCTGAATAGAGATCTCTGCATCTTTCGGGAAAACCGCATCAGGAAGGTGTTCTTGAAAATACTGTTTGCACGCCTTAGTGAGGGCTTCTACTAACTTTTCCGAGACGTTTTTGTTAAGCATTTCGAACCGAACCGTTTTTTAGGAGCACCGGTCCATAATTGTTCAAGACCGTAAAAATCTCTTATTTGTTTATCAAAGATATGAACAACGACATCTTCGTAATCCAGCAAAACCCATAGATGGTTAAGCCTTCCTTCTACATGCAAAGGTTTTATGCTTTCGTTAGACAGTTCCTTTTGTATAAATCTGGAAATTGCATTGATCATGCGGGAGGAATTTGCGGAGACGAGGACAAACCAATCACACATCGCAGAGATGTCCTTCATATCCATCAGAAGAACATCTTCTCCTTTTTTTTCCGATGCTAAACGTGCTATCCGCTTTGCTTTATTCAGCGATGTCGTCTTTTTCACAAATTATAAAAAAGTGTTTGAACACACCCATATTGTCAGCATGTTCACTGCTGCAAAGTCATAAAACTTTCCTGTTGATTAGCTTGGATCTGACTGACTTACTTACCGAGGATCCTGTACATGCCGGTACCGCATTTAGGGCAGGATCCTTTCATGGCTTTTCTGCCATTTTTCATTGTTACTTCTTTACCGTCTTTGATCTCTTGCTTTGCCTTACATTTTACGCAATATCCTTCTGCCATGAGTTGTACCTCCTTAATTTTGATAAAAATATTACTCGATTAAGTTTATCACACAGGCATTAAAAGTCAAGGCGATACATAATTATATTATTAATTATATTCCTTATATACATCATCGGTATAAACCTTTATTGCGGATATATTTTACAACATGATCAGGAACAATATGATCTATTGCCTGGCGGTTCTTTATTCGATCTCTGACCATACTGGAAGATACGTCAATGTGAGGGATCTCAACACGTCTC
>JABMSC010000092.1 GCA_013204685.1 Candidatus Omnitrophota bacterium
ATTTCTCATGCAGCGCAATAATCGTCGTAGGTGACGGAAATGGCAAGGTGGGAATAGGCATGGGCAAATCCAATGAAGTGGTTGAAGCTATAAAAAAAGGAACTCTTCATGCGAAGAAGAACCTGGTTAACATTAAAATGCAGGGTGACACTATTCCCCATGAAATAATAGGTAAATTTAAAGCCTCGTCGGTAATAATGAAACCGGCTGGCCCCGGTACAGGCGTAATCGCAGGCGGGCCGGTCAGAGCAGTATGTGACGCCATAGGCATAAAGAATATTCTCACGAAAAGTCTGGGCTCGAGAAATGCTGCTAATGTGGTCAAGGCAACAATGGATGGGTTTGAGAGATTAAGGATGAAGAGAAGAACATAGTAAATAAAGAAAACAATAAGGAATTAAAGATGGGACTTAGAGTAGAAGATATTAGAAAGCCAAAAGGTGTAAAGCGGAATGTAAAGCGCAAGGGCAGGGGCATTGGTTCCGGACGCGGAAAAACCTCGGGACGCGGACATAAAGGTGCAAAGTCCAGATCAGGCGGCGGGACATATAACCCGGGATTTGAAGGCGGACAGATGCCGCTTATAAGGCGTTTGCCTAAAAGGGGTTTTACCAATAAGTGGAGGCGTGAGTGGGACATAGTTAATATAGGCACCCTTCAGAAAACGGACTCGATAAATGACGGCGCTGTGATAGACAAAGAGTTTTTACTGGCCAACAGGATCTTGCGCAAGAAGAACCTTCCTTTTAAAGTTCTCGGGAAGGGTAATCTCGAGAAATCCCTGACGGTAAAAGCAGATGCTTTCAGTGACAGCGCGAAAGAGCAAATAGAGAAAGCCGGGGGGAAAGTAGAGGTTGTAAAGTTCGTCCGTCAGGGGGCGAAAAAGATAGAGGATAAAGCATAAAGCTTTGCGGGCTGTGGCATTTTAGGGGTTCAATAGTTTTAGAACATAAGGCGGGACAATGCTTGAAGCGATCACAAATATTTTCAAAATTCCGGATCTAAAGAAAAAGATCCTGTTCACTCTTGGAGTAGTTGCGGTCTTTCGTATAGGTGCCTTTGTTCCGACACCCGGGATAGACGGATTTAAACTTGCTCAGTTCTTTGACAATATGGCAAGAACTCATGGCGGGACGTTGTTCGGTATAATGAACATGTTCTCCGGGGGAGCAATGCGCCGCCTCACTATATTTGCTCTCGGTATTATGCCGTATATATCCGCTTCTATTATCCTGCAGCTTTTGACGACGGTTGTTCCGGCTTTAGAGCGCCTGGCCCGCCAGGGAGAGGAAGGCCGCAAGGTCATAACCCAGTACACGAGGTACGGTACTATTTTTCTGGCTGTTATACAGTCATTCTTTATCGCCATGTGGCTTGAGAATCCCGCGCATTTTCAGGGCATGCAGATCGTTCAATTTCCCGGTTGGGGATTCCGGTTTCTTACAGTACTCACTCTTACTACCGGGACGGCTTTCATCATGTGGCTGGGCGAGCAGATACAGGAAAATGGTATTGGTAACGGTATATCCCTTATCATTACCGCGGGTATCCTTTCCAGGCTGCCGGCAGCTGTTGCGCAGCTCATTTCTCTGGCATCCCCGGGCACAAGCGGTCAGGCACAGATAGACCCCTTTAAGATAGTTTTTCTTGCCTGTATGTTTGTTGGCGTTATTCTGGCAGTTGTGCTTATTACGCAGGGGCAGAGGAAAATACCGATACAATATGCAAAAAGGGTTGTCGGCAGGAAGATATATGGAGGACAAAGCACATATATTCCTTTGAGGGTTAACCAGAGCGGTGTTATCCCGATCATATTCGCACAGTCGATAATACTCTTTCCGGCTACGATTGCCGGTTTTGTCCAGCATAAAGCCGTGCAGGGCCTGGCGAGTTCTTTGATGATGGGGAGACCACTCTACTATGTGGTGTATGCGCTGCTTATAATGTTCTTTTGCTATTTTTATGCGGCCATAACTTTTAATCCGGTTGATATGGCTAATAACATGAAACGCTTCGGGGGTTTTGTTCCCGGGATACGTCCCGGCAAACAGACTGCTGAATATCTTGATTTTATAATGACACGCATAACTCTGCCGGGCGCTATGTTTCTTACTATTATTGCTGTCTTGCCGACTGTTATTAATACGCAGATCGGGATACCGTTTCTGGTGGCAAGCTTCTTTGGTGGAACGGGTCTCCTGATAGTTGTGGGTGTTATGTTAGACACGATGAGACAGATAGAGTCGCACATGCTTATGAGGCATTATGAAGGTTTTATGAAAAAAGGAAGAGTAAAGGGAAGGATGGGATGACGGAAGAAAAACAGTTTAATCTTATTCTTCTCGGACCTCCGGGAGCCGGAAAAGGAACTCAGGCAGGGCTTCTTGTTAATGCTTATGATCTTTTGCATGTTTCGACAGGAGACATGCTCAGGAGCGCTATAAAAGAGGGCTCCGCGACCGGGCTCAAAGCTCAGGAATACATGAGCAAGGGAGAACTTGTTCCTGACAGCATCGTAACTCAGCTGGTTGTAGACCGGATGGGTAAACCCGATGCTTCTGGCGGCGTTATTCTTGACGGGTTCCCCAGAACTAAGCCTCAGGCCGAAGCGCTGGATAATTCCTTGAAAGAAAACGGAAGGACCATCGATGTGGTTCTATATGTGAATGCCTCTCTGGACGTGATCATACAGAGACTTACCGGGCGCAGGGTGTGTCCCGAATGCGGAATGAATTATCATATTACCAATATACCACCCAGGAAAGAGGGTGTCTGCGATACATGTAACGTTGATCTTTTTCAACGCGAAGATGATGAGCCGGAAACGGTAAAGAACCGCCTGGTGGTATATGAAAAAAGCACGAAAGATCTTATTGGATATTACCGTGAGAAAGGACTTCTTGAGGAGGTCAATGGTGATATTTCAGCTGAGGAGCTCTTTGAAGAAGTAGATTCTCTTTTTCGGGGTGAGGGCCTTGTTAAATGACGATCTTGACAAATGAAGCGGAAATACTGAAGATTCGCGAGTCCGGAAAGATAATTAAAGACATCTTTCTCAGGTTACAGGAGATCGCGAAAGCCGGTGTTTCAACCGCGGCCCTTGACAGAGAAGTAGAGAAAATTATATGCGAAAACGGTGCAGAACCGGCATTCAAGGGATATAAAGGATATCCGGCGTCGATATGCGCTTCAGTTAATGAAGTAGTTGTTCATGGCATCCCGTCTGAAGATATCATATTGGGCGATGGTGACATAGTAGGCATTGACGTTGGTGTCAAGAAAAATGAATATTACACGGATGCAGCACGAACTTTCGCTATCGGCACCATAGACGATGAGGCAAAACATCTTATTGAAGTCACAAGGCAGTGCCTCGTAAAAGGGACAGAGCAGGCAGTTGCCGATAACAGGGTCTCGGATATATCCAATGTGATACAGACTCTGGCTGAAGGGGCCGGGTTCAAAGAAGTCAGAGCTTTTGTCGGCCACGGAACAGGCCGGCACCTGCATGAAGCCCCGGAAGTTCCAAATTGGGGCGAGAAGGGGAAAGGTCCCGTGCTTAAGGAAGGACTTGTTCTGGCTATAGAACCGATGATAAATTCCGGGAGAAGAGAAATTAATGTTCTGGATGATGGATGGACCGCGGTAACAAGTGATGGCCGGTTGTCGGCCCACTTCGAGGATACAATTATCGTGGGGAATAAAAAAGCGGAGATAATTACATGAGTCCAAAAGAAGAAGCCATTGTTGTTACTGGCGAAATAGTTGAATGCCAGCCGAATGCAAAGTTCAAAGTAAAACTGGAGAATGGACATATTGTCCAGGCTCACGTTTCGGGTAAGATGAGGATGTATTTTATCAGGATAGTTCCGGGAGACGTTGTGACAATAGAGCTCTCGCCGTACGACCTGACTAAAGGAAGAATAGTAAAAAGAGAGAAGTGATCATGAAAGTAAGGCCAAGCGTAAGAAAAATGTGTTCAAACTGCAAGATCGTCAGAAGAAAAGGCGTAGTAAGGGTGATCTGTAAAGACCCCAAGCATAAGCAGAGGCAGGG
>JABMSC010000001.1 GCA_013204685.1 Candidatus Omnitrophota bacterium
GATAAAAGGAAGGAAAGGATAAAGCATGAAACTTTATAAATTTAGGTCACTTAGAGGCTGCGAAAGTGATATGGATGATGAAAATAGTGATTTTAGTCGCTCAAAAAAGATTTTAGAAACAGGCAAGTTTTGGTGTTCTAAATTCTCAGAACTTAATGATCCAATGGAGGGGGTATTTTATGCACAAAGGGATTCAATTCCTGGTGTTTACAATGAGAAGAATAAGTATAAAATATGCTCTTTTTCAGCGAGGGTAGAGAATAAGAGAGGTTTTGAAAATCCTTGCATGTGGGGGTACTATGCAAATGGTTTCAAAGGGATAGCAATTGAAGTTGAGGTATGTGAAGATAAAGTAGAAAAAATGAAGTATGGTGAAAAGGTACCAGGCATAAATGACTCAAAACCTATTATCGAAGAAATCAAAAAGATTCTTAAATTTAAAACAAGACCTTGGCGGCATGAAGCAGAGTTCAGATTTTTAAGTTACGAAGGGAAAGAAGAGGAAGAAATAGGTGAGATTACTAAAGTGCATTTTGGTAATCCCTATGGGAATATTAGCAACAAGGCAGGCATTTATAAAGACAATCGATGGCTAAAAGACTATGACGTTATAAAGGAACACCTAATAAAGGTGGCAAAGGAGAAAAGAATCGACTGTTATGCAGTTAATGTTGAAGGGAGTAAAGTCCTGGCTGGGCAGAAACTATAAAACCTAAGAATCTGGCAAAGAATTTGCATTCGAGGATACCCTGAGCGATTTAAAGAAGCAATGCACTATGTGGCGGCGGAATTCAGGAAACATTTTGAACGATAGAATAGTAGACACATCCTAGGTTTATATGGTTGAGTAGAGGGTATTGTGTCTTTGTTTGATAACTATAGTTTTTTGCGTTCGTTTTCCATTTGTTTTTGAATAGAGGGATCAATGTTTGGAGAATTAGCAACATAATCATTTATGGCATTTTCCCGGATAGAGTTAAATATCGAGAGGGTGTAAATTGTGCCAGTATTAAACCTTGTATCCATAATGTCTGTACATATGCGGTTTTTTCTGGTTGAGGGAAGATTGTCCCAGATGCTGGGTTTGATAAACCAGTGGTCGGAGCCTCTAACCATCCAAGTTTCAATCATATTTAAGGCGGGAAGACCGCTTCGCTGATAGGTGTTTATGTAGTGATTGAGGTGGGATGTATATTTGGTATGCGTGACTAAAAACAATACAGAGGTCTTTTCTAAGGGCAAAGTATTGATGATTATGGGGATGTCGTAAGTTTCTCCATTATGGTCTACCACAAAATTTGCTCGTCCCGCAAGACATACGGGGATTTGCTGATTGGCCGACATATTCGCAATGTATAAAGGGGGAGAATAGCCTGGATCTGTGAAAAGATGGCGATAGAGAGGAATAAAAAAAGTTTGTCGTAACATTTCTATTTCGGAAGAAAATTCCTTTGTTTTCTTGTTCAAAATGTCCAGTTTGCTGTCTTGACAATCAATTGTAAGGGAGTGAGGCAAAGAGCTGATGTTGGGCAATTTGTTTTTAATCTCTCGTTCCAATATTGTTAAGAGCTTATTTTTCCTAAAGGCTAAGTAATCCTTTTTTGTTTTTGTGATATCGTTCAAATGGGCTTCGTTTCTGACGATTTCACGAGCTATCGTGCGAAAGATTTGTAACAACATTGCTTCGTTTGAGTTTAGGTTTTTAGTTTTCTCGAAAACATGGAATAATGCTTCATGGGTACGACAAAAACCAGGGAAAGTAGATGCTTGATTTATTCCCTCGCGTTGCATTTCCACAACACCAGTTATTTTGCTAAAAAGGGGAGTATAGACATGATTGTTCTCCGCAATTAGTTTTAATGAGTGTGATTTTTGTATGGTATGAGAGTGTTTTATGCTGTGTAGTGAGCATCCAGGTATAATACAAGTCCTCTTTTTAGGAAAAAGAGATTTGATGGCGAATAATAGAGGCTTTCTGTCGGAAGGATTTTCCAGGATATAGTTTTCATTTGCTGTGTATTTGTCGATGACTTCATCGAGAGTAGACGTAATTATTTGGAGTTCACGTTCAGTTAGTTTTTTGTTGGACAGGTTCATGGTGGTCATCCTTTTTCAAGTATGTAGTATACTATGAAAGCTGTTTAAGTAAAGAAGTTACTATGTCCACAGCAAATGAAGGGACATTTATAAGACTAACGTAGTAAAGAAGTTAAAGGCATAGGCGGACGAAAACGCCGGACAATTTGGACAAAATAATAGTTCGAGGCTCACCCGGAGCGGTTATAATCACCTCGAAACATATCTCTGAATCGCCCTATATATAGGTAATCCTGTTAAATGGGATAGTTTTCCGCCTAGTAAACACCTGTAATTATACCCCCGAGAATAGAGATGATTTTGTCCCGTAGCACGTTCAGCCTCACCACTCGAAAACCCCCTCAGGAAACTGAGGGGGTTTTTTTTGAAGGTTGGGGGAGTGTTCCGTGCTCAAACATGCGGCCTCACCCCGTTAGAAAAACCTTTTTCTAACGGGGCCTGCTTCGTTCGGCCGAACTGCTTCAGCAATAACTGGCATTACCGGGGCTTGCTATGGGCGCGCGCTGGGTGTAGAATAGACATACGTTTTAATAAGTGGTATAAATTTTATAGGGGGAAAATGGTTCAAGAAAACAATACAGGCGCATCGGATGGTGGGTCCGGCCTTTCACCAGCCTTAAAACGTGATCTGGAGCGCCATTCGGTTAGTTTAGAAATAAGGAACCTCTTGTCACTGTCTATGCCGGATGCCGTTGAGGCTCTAGGGAACTTGTTTTTGCGGGTTGCATCCACCGAAGAACTCGGGGTTAGGGCAATTCCTGCTGCATATGAACTGGTGAGCAAGAACCTCCCTCCGGACCGGTTAAGAACACTTAACAGAATAAGTTTTAATCTTTTTGCCGGGTCCACACCGGAAGAGTTTGCTTCTGAACTTGAAAGGGAAACATCTTCAAGCCCTGAGAAAAATGAAACACCGCTTACAGAAAGATCAAACATATATACTTTAACACCTAACACTGCCCTTGATGTTAGGTCTGATATTAAAACAGTCCTCGATCGAGACCAGGGAAGCCGGGATGGGACCATCATCCACGCAGGAGGTAAAGGCGTGAACGTGTCGGTTGGTTTGCGCCAATGGGGCATTAGCTCAATGGCTCTTGGCTTTATAGGCGGCACTGTAGGGAAAATACATGCCGCTCTAATGGAAAGGCAGGGCATTTCAGCTTCATCCATGATTGTCGGGAATGAAAATACCCGCATCAATTTAAGCATTCACGCCGGAGGCAAAAATCTTGTCCATTTCATGAGTCCGGGTACGGCAATAAGTGATCCCGAACGTGAGGCGGCCGAAAAACTCATGTTTGAAGAACTGAAAAGAGGAGACTCTATTCTATTAGGCGGCAGTTTACCTCCGGGACTGTCTGAAGATTATTATGGTGAGTTAATAATAAAACTGAAGGAAAGAGGGGTAAAAACCTTTGTAGATACAAGAGGCGCGGCATTAAGTCATGCCATAAACGCGCGGCCTTATTTTGTGGGAATAAATGCCGAAGAATTCGCCTCATATTTTGGTATCGATCCGGACAATTTTAAACGCGATCCCAAAAATGTCGCATCGTATACGGCGCAGCTTGTCCGGGAAGGAACAGAGTTGGTAGTTATAAGCTGCGGCGCCAGGGGTATGATCATGGCCTCAAAAGATGGTGTTTTCTGGGCGCATCCTCCGAAGGTGGATGCGGTTTCGATCGTAGGCGCGGGTGATACCATTAAAGTGGCATTCGCTTATACGGAAAGCATGGGAGGAAATCCCCTTGATGCCTTAAAGCTGGCTACGGCAGCTTCCGCTGTAACCGTTACAAAAGAGGGAACAGGTATATCCACGCTTGAGGAAGCGCTGGCTAAAAAGGATCAGGTAATAATCGAAAAAATAGGGGATAGGGCAGAAATTTCACCCCGAGAAGAAAGCTGACGCCGTTCTTACTCTTCTGTTGCCAAATATTCTACTTCCGGCACTACATTTTGCATGCGTGCTAAAGCCTCTATCTCGGCAAGTCTCTGGGGCGTGACAGTTTGAGAACCTTCCATAGAAGCCGTTGAAGCTCCGAAAAGATTTCCGGTATGCACAGCTTCTTCAAATGATCTTCCGTTGGAAAGCGCGTAAACAACTCCCGCTTTAAGTGAATCTCCGGCGGCTGTATGACATGCCTGTATTATCTTTATACCTTTTTCCTTAATGATCCTATCTTGCATAACGAGCATCAATCCGGCGTTACTCATCGAAACAAGCACTCCCAGAAGATTATATTTGTTTCTCAATTTCAATGCGTATGCTTTAACAACTTCTTCGGTAATTGTATTTTTATCCAGGGAGCCCGTTTCCACCAAACCGCTTGAGATCAAGATCTGTATAAATTCTTCCAAGTTCGGTTTAATTATATCCTGAGGCGAGTCTCTGTGAATGTCCAAAACTGACACGGCCTCCTCAGGGCCGGACATATGCCAAAAATCGATCAGGAATTCCACCTTGTCATGATATTTCTCCTTCACTCGCTTTACGAGCGTTGCATAATAGGCAAGATCCCTATTGTGTCTTACGGGCCCTCCTGCCGAAAGGACCATCCAGATAGTATCTGATTCCCCCTTAAACATCGCCTCAAGCATTGCTAGAGCTTCCTGATTGATTCTTCCTACTGTTTTTTCTGAGAGTTCATCTGCCCATCCGTGCATGACGGGAAGGGGATCACCGTCGATCATATTTAAAACCTCCACCGGTTCATTTTCCCGGGCGGCACGGATCAGCGTGGGGATTATGCTGATATTTAAAAAGTCTCTTTCCCATTCATCTGTAATTTCTTCTCCCTCTTTTCCTGTCAGTGCTACGAGCGCAATATTTTCATTGAAATGGCTGAATACCTTTGATACGTTGATCTGATCCCCTCCTGAATCCATGCGGCATCCTAGCAGCTTGAGAGTACCGCTGGGTTCAGTTTCCCATTCAATTGTAATATCAAGAGGACCAGCGTGATTTATCGCAAGCACATTAGTGTCCGGTAAAGATTCTGTTTTTCCTGTATCCCCCCTTTTTTTTCTACCTCTTGCAGCTCTTGCAGCTCTTATAACATCATAGGCAATTTCACGATTTATACGCCTTTTCTCATCATCAGGCAGGTGATTGTTATGATGCTCTATGGCTTCTCTTAAAGAAGGTCCCGTAAGCTTGCTTATACCAAGATTTTTTGACAATACGTCTTTAATGTTCATGGTGATTATTATACTACGGGAGAGAGGTTTTTTGTGCAAGTCTTCAGCAATAACTAGCATTAGTGGGCGCGCTGGTTTTTGGAGGAGTGGTGTGGGAAGTCCTTGCCAACTAACCGCATATTTGCTAAACTACTACTTCTTATAGATAAATGTACTGCCGGAATAGTCGAAATTAGGACGATTTTCCGGACGTGGTAAAAAGCAAATTCCTATCAGAAAAAAAGGAGTGCACTCAAAATGGAGAAAAAAATTCTTTTTGTCTCTGATTTTGACAAGACACTTTCCACAGGAGACGTAGGGTATATATTAAGCGCAAAGTTGGGAATATCTGCTGAGCAATTTGACCATAAGATCGAAGAAATAAAACGCAGAAACATCGTACAGCTCGGTGGAGAGCTCGCGCATCTGATAATTAGGGACCCCGATTATGTAGGAAAAGTAAGTAAAGACCTTTTTTATGAAGTAGGAAAAGAGGTTGAGCTGAAAAAGGGGGTTCCGGAACTCATGAAGATCTTGGCCGAAGGAATTGAAAATTGCCATTTCAGCACTTATATAGTATCTGCGGCGCCTAAAGAGTGTGTTGAGAAAGCCGTAGAAAATATCTTCCCTGCTGAGCACATCTACGGCACAACTTTTATTTATAAGAATGGCATCGTCCAGGATGTTGAAAGGACTAATGCCGGGCACGCGAAAGTATCCACTCTCGATATGCTAAAGCAAAAAGAGAACGTCACCAGGTATGCCATAGTCTATGTAGGAGATGGTTCAAGCGATGTCCATGTGATGTTACACGTTAAGTCCTACCAGGGGTACACTATAACCGTTTCTCCGGCACCTTATATGGGACACATTTGCCAGAGAAGCGTACTATCCGATAATGTTCTTTCTATCTTAGTTCCTATTCTTCAAGACCTGTTAAAATA
>JABMSC010000093.1 GCA_013204685.1 Candidatus Omnitrophota bacterium
GCTTAAAGGGCGGGGCCATTTTATTTTTTACAACTTTCGCTCTGACTCTGCTGCCAATGACATTGTCGCCTTTTTTTAAAGATGCAATGCGTCTTAAGTCGATCCTGACAGAGGAATAGAACTTTAAGGCCCTGCCGCCAGTGGTGGTCTCGGGGTTGCCGAACATCACGCCTATCTTCATCCTGATCTGATTGATGAAGATAACACATGTCTTGGACTTACCTATGGCCCCTGTAAGCTTTCTTAATGCCTGGCTCATGAGCCTCGCGTGAAGTCCTACGTGGGAATCTCCCATATCTCCCTCTATTTCTCTTCTGGGGGTCAATGCCGCAACTGAATCGATCACTATCACGTCAAGCGCATTACTTCTCACAAGGGTCTCCGCTATCTCAAGAGCCTGTTCCCCGTTATCGGGCTGCGAAATAAGAAGGGTATCAAGATTTATCCCTATTTTCTTCGCATAGCCGGGGTCAAACGCATGTACAGCATCTATAAAAGCTGCCTCTCCACCATTTTTCTGAGCATTAGCAAGGACGTTCAGCGTGAGTGTGGTTTTTCCGCTGGATTCCGGACCAAATACCTCAATTACACGTCCCCTCGGCACTCCGTTCACGCCCAGGGCAATATCCAGTCCAATTGACCCGGTAGATATGGCCTGGACATCAGCCTTGTACCCCTCGCCCATTTTCATGATAGCCCCTTCACCAAAATCCTTATGGATCTTGCTTAAAGCCAGTTCCAGGGCCTTACCCCGTTTACTGTCCGATGCATCGGAACTTTCAGTGACATTTTGCTTATCCGTTGTTTTAGGTGCTGTTTTCTTGATCATTACTTACCTCCAAAAAGTTATTAGTCTTGTTACTAATATATAATTTACCCGCTATACATGTATTGTATTATACTTATTATGCGCTATATTGCAAAATAAATATATCACATACACAGATGAACGGGGGGTCCATCCCGGTGCTTCCCTTAATCGTCAAATATACTATCGTCATATCCAAAATGTGCGCCCCCTCCCCCGTCCCCGTTTACACGGGAATGACATACTTTTATTATTAAAAATTGTCATCCCCGCGAAAGCGGGGATCACATTCGGAAAATTTTGTTACACCAAAATTTTCCACCCTCATTATTAAAGACAATTTTTTTGGCAAAATTTATGCAACTTTTTTGCTGAATTTTTTATTCCTAACGGGAAGGGGCGCCTAGGCTTAAAGCTCAGCACTGTAAAGCGGCGTGTGGACTGCACCTTCTGGGGTGAGGTCAGATCTGAAAAATACAATAGAAGTGATGTGTGACTTGACGGGATTAACCTGGAGGGATTTCGCGCGGTTCTTTAATTCATCTTTATTTCTGACGGACTTCATTCTGCCAAGCGTGAGATGAGGGCTGAAGGCCCTCTTTTCCCTGTCGAACCCCTCTTCGTGCATGGCTTTATCGATCTTCTCGGCAAGGGCCTTTGACTCAAGAGCGCCTTCGGAGACACCTGCCCATATAACCTTGATGTGATCCCAGGTTGGAAAAACTCCGACTCCCGAGAGCCCGATATCAAAAGGACGAGTAGACGAGGCGATCTTTTTAAGTTTCTCGGAGATCCCCAGGACCTTTTCTTCCGGGATACTTCCAAGAAACTTAAGCGTAAGATGCACTGTTTTTGGATCAACCCATTTTACGATCGCATCCGCTTTTTCAAGTTCCGAGATGATCCGGGCAAGCTCTTCCTTAGCTTCGGTGGAAAGCTCCAGTGCTATGAAGGTTCGAATACTTTCACTCATTTTCAATGACAAATTCCAGCGCGCTTCGAGCGAACTTCTCTTTTATGGAACTTCTGTCGCCCTTAAATAAAACTTTTTTCGTCCTGCATTTTCCTTTAGACACAAACGCCATGTACGCCAAACCTACCGGTTTTCGCGTGCTTCCGCCTGAAGGCCCGGCAATACCCGTGATCGAAACTGCCGCGTCTGAGTTTAAAACGTCGCGCGCGCCCTTAGCCATTTGAACAGCAACCTCACGGCTAACGGCACCGTGTTCTTTTATGGTTTTTCCGGGAACACCCAGCGTGGAAACCTTAACGCTGTTTGAATATGCAATGATGCCGCCCGGGAAATAACCGGAACTTCCGGAAACATTCGTCACCAGGTGGGAAATGAGCCCGCCCGTACAGGACTCGGCAAAACAAAGAGTCTTTTTTTTCTTTTTAAAAAGCCTGGCGACTTTCTCTTCTAAGGGAATACGCTTCATGTAGGCATTATACCATTTATTTTGAGCCCCTTCTTAAAAATCTTAAAATTTCTAACGGGGTAAATGGCAAAAATGTACGTAAGGAACAGCTTGAAATTACTGATCAGAAAAGTCACTATCATTTGATCACGCTCCCGCCGGAACAGTAGCCTCTTCTCTTATTTCTTTTTCCTCGCTGAACTTTACGGAAACTATTTTTGAAACTCCCTTTTCTTCCATAGTGATACCGTAAAGAACATCCGCCAGCTGTATGGTCATCCTGTTATGCGTGACGATGATGAACTGGGAAAGCTTAAGGAAATCCTGCAGCACGCGGCAAAACCGCACTATATTCGACTCATCGAGCGGCGCGTCAATTTCATCCAGTACACAGAACGGGCTGGGGTTGACCTTAAATATAGCAAAAATGAGCGCTATCGCGGTCATGGCCTTTTCGCCCCCCGAAAGCTGCATTATGTTCTGCAACTTCTTCCCCGGAGGCCTGACAATGATATCTATTCCGCACTCAAGTATATTATTTTCATCTTCCAGGACAAGTTCGGCCTTACCGCCGTTAAAGAGCATCTTGAAATAGGTGTTAAATTCAACCTTTATGCTTTCAAATGTCTCTACGAACATCTTTCGCGTGGTCCTGTTTATCTGCGTGATGGCTTTAAGTAAAGTTTCGCGTCCATTCTCAAGATCGTCCCTCTGTTTCGCAAGAAACTCAAAACGCTCCTTAAGCTGTTCATGTTCTTCGACAGCCCCCAAGCTCACATCCCCCATTTTCTCGAGCTGTTCTTTGAGGTCTTCGATCCGGGAGGTAACTTCTTCCCAATTTGTCTCCTGGCTGATCTCCGCAACAAGTGACCTTATATCTGTCTTGTAGGCATCAAGCATGCGCTGCACAAGAGCGTCACGCTTGTACTCGATCTCTTTCTTTTGTATGTCAAGGTCACGTGTCCTGTTGCGGATGCCCTCAAGTTCTTTTTCCTTCCTGCCCCGGCTCTCCTCTTCAGAGTTTATCCTCTGGGACATAGATTCCTTTTTCTCTCTTTTCCCGGAGATCTCGCCGCTTCTTGCCTCAAGGATCGCCTTACTTTCGACGTTTTCCTTGCCAAGCGCTTCCACTTCACGGGTTAGATCATCTATTCTCCGGGTATTTTCCTCGATCCGGCTTCTTCTCGCTTCTACATCATGCTCTACGCGGTCGTAAGAGTCTCTTTCCCTTCCGATATTGTCAGAGAAGGTTTCCTCTTCCTTAAGAAGGGTTGAATGCTCCGCTTTTAAGTCTGCCGTCACAAAGAGAACCCTTTCTCTTTCCTTTGTATCGCGCTGTATCGCTTCGGCGGCTTCCTCGATCATCCTCTGGAGTTTTTCATTTTCTTCCTCGCTGATAGCAAGCACTTCTTCCAGACGTTTGACTTCAGAGCGAAACTGTTCAATATTCGTTTTTTCTTCGTTGATCTCAGTGCCCAAAACAAGCATCTCTTCTGAAAGTGAATCGAATTTTTCTTTTATAGAGGCCCTCTTGGATGAGACATCAGCATATTCTATCTGTTTCGCCTGAAGCTCCGCTTCCAGGCGCTCTTTCCGCCTGGCGGACTCCTTAAGCCACTTCTCAAGCTCTTCAACCTTCTCTTCGGTTTCTTTAAGTTCTCTCTCTATCTGCTCTTCGGACTTCAGCATCTCGTCGACTTTTTCTTTCCGGCCGAATATCGGAATAACTTCCTTGTCTGAATAATTGCGGCTCCTGCGGAGACCCGTCTGATACAGCTCGCCCTTCTCCCCGATTATACATCCATCAAAATCGGTATTATCAATTACATACGCACGGGCCGCTTCACTGGATACTGTCACAAAGGTGTTACTCAGAAGCATCCTGAGTGACGAGCAGTATGGCTCTTTAGCCATAAGAACATGAGTTATATCATCCAGTGTACCTTTTGTTATAGATACGCCGCCGCCGGACTCAACAACACTCCGGAGCTCTACCAGAACCACAAAATTCGTACTGCCTAAAGAGTTCTCCCTCAGGAATTCCGTGACCCTGTCAACCGTCTCCTGATCTTCTACAACAAGCGCCTGGGATGTTTCGCCGAGGATAACCCTCATCGACTCCTCATAGTTCTCATCAACATTTATTATCTCTGAAAGTATTCCATGCACTCCCGAGAATCTCGGATCACCCGCTTCGATCCGGCTCATAACCTCTTTCGCGCCAACGTTCACGCCCTCCCTTTCCTGTATAAGTTTCTCGAGAAGCATTCTCCTCGGACGGATCCTGTTAAGCTCTTTTTCTTTCTCGCTCTTTTCGTTCATCAACTGAGATGATGTATTCTGCCGTGCTGAAAATTCGCTCGTGAAGATCTCATGCTCATTTCTTTTATGCTCAAGATCCCTCTTGACTTCATCTACTCTTTCCTGGATCCCGGCAAGTTTCTCCTGAACATTGCCTTTCTCAACTTCCACGTTATGTCTTTCCAGTTTCAGGCGTTTTTCACGCGCCTGAGCGTGCTGCATGTCCGAGTTTATTTTGATAAGGGAGTTCTTGGTTTTTGTCTGAGCGTCCACGAGATCCACGGTTTTTTCCCTGCTGAACTTGAGGTTATGCCGGTTTCTCTCGAGATTAGTTGTAAGATCTCTTACCTCCTCTTCAGCCGATACGAGCTCGCTGCGCTTACTTTCCCGTTTTCCGCTTATCCCGGAGAACCTGACCTCTAAATTATTTAATCTTTCTTTCAGTGAATTTCTGCGCTCGGCAGTGTCTTCTATCTCCTGACTCAGGCGTTCTACCGACTTCTTCAGTTCCTCCACCCTTTCTGTGTTCATATGGATCGTGTGTTCATTCTTGTCTATGCTGGATGAAAGGGTCATTATCTCGCCCTGTGTCCTCTGAAGCTCCTCAAAAGTATCATTAAATTCAGCCCTCATCCTCACAATATCGCCTGCCCGTCCTTCAAGTTCACAGACCAATGTCTCTTCTTTCTCTTTCAGCTCACCCCCGGTTGACCCCAGTGAAATATCGTTGGTGCTTAACTCTTTATACTTTTTGTATGACAATTTTGTCTCAAGATCTTTAAGCTGGTCATACCTGCCCTTGTATCTTTCAGCCTTGCGTGCTTTTCTTTCGATCGAGTTGATCTGCCTTTCTACCTCGCGCACAATATCGTTTATTCTCACCAGGTTCTCTTTTGTCCGGTCCAGCTTAAGCATCGCTTCCCGCTTCTTCGCTTTATACAATGTTATACCGCTGGCTTCTTCAAAAATATGACGGCGTTCTTCGGGTTTGGAAGAGAGGATCATATCCATCCTCCCCTGCTCGACGATAGAATAAGAACTTGTTCCGATACCGGTGCCAAGTATAAGATTGCGAACGTCGGTTAGCCTGACGGGTGTTTTGTTTAGAAGGTACTCACTCTCACCGGAACGGTAAAGACGCCTGCTTATGGTAACTTCGTCATAGTCAACGGGGAGGGCTCTATCTTCATTGGAAAGCGTAAGGGAAACTTCAGCTACATTAAGCGGATCCTGTCTTTCGGTGCCGTTAAAAATGACATCCTGCATGATTGAACTTCTCATAGATTTAGCCGACTGATCTCCAAGCACCCACTTCATCGCATCCACAACATTACTTTTACCGCAACCATTCGGCCCCACAATGGCAGTCACGCCCGGCTCGAATTTAAGCTTTGTCTTATTCATGAAAGATTTAAATCCGACAATCTCTATTTGTTTAAAGTACATCTTTCCCCCTGTGTTTTAGTTCGTTGTTCGTTGTTCGTTGTTCGTGGTTCGTGGTTCGTTGTTCGGAGCAGTTGGCC
>JABMSC010000094.1 GCA_013204685.1 Candidatus Omnitrophota bacterium
GCCTGGAAGACTGCCCAGACGCAGACGCAAAGCGACGGTGGACGAAGACAAAAAGGTTGGGATGGCGGACGAGCTTCCCCCCGCCCCAGGCCCCGCCATGAAGCAGGGTACGGGGGAGGTTGATCCGGAGGAGGCTGAGGGCAGGTTGTCGCAGATAATCGAACTTGAGGACGGAAAAATAAAAACGACTTCAGCAGTTATTCTGAGCCTTAAAGTTGGGAGGGTTCTGATCTGGGCAAGCAGGATCATTCTTCTGGCGGCTTCGGCAGGTGCGGCCTACTTTATTTTCAATATGGATCCTTTCAGTCAAAAAGTGGCCATAACGGGTTTAACCGTTGGCGTCGCCTGGTTCATGTTGACTCTTAAAAAACAAAAAATGCTCTTGCGATCTATGGCGAGACATGCTCCGGGAGTTCCTGAAGAGAAAAAGGGACAGTCCCCAAAAGCAAGGAGCTTAAAATTCAAGCCCTTTACGGCTTACCTGCTTCTACTGGCAAGTATCTGCCTGAACGTTTATCTGATAAGCTTTTTGCGTACACTTTCCATTCACGAGGACAGTTCTAATGTGATCCTTATTACGGGAACACTTGCTGTTTCGGTCAGTTTCTTCATAAACATGTTAACGCATGAGGCGGGTCACGCCCTTACCGCTCAGATCCTTTCCAAAACACTCAGGACAAGGATAAAGTTCGCTTTTCACAGGCTGGGATTGATGTTCCTCCCATCTGTATCTCTAGAGGGCGGATATTGGAAGGTGCCGGAATGGAAATTCAAGGTCTTGACTTTCGGAGGACCGCTGGCATCTTTTATTCTTTTTACGACAGTATGTGTTTTTTGTGCTGTAAATCCTCTCACTGTCTTCGCTCTGGACTTTCCGCTTATGTTCCTGGTTCTCGTATCAGGTGTATCGGTTTTTAACCTTTTGCCCATGACCTCTGGATCTGATGGCAGTAAGATAGCGCATCCGGCCCTGCGGGCATTTGCGGGGGAAGGGATAAAAGAAGAGACTTTAACCGAGATTCGGGAATATTTGCGTTCAAAGAGTATAGCGGTTGAGCTCATCATTGAAAGGGGCAATGAAAACAGCGCGAAGATAGATAAGAACGGCCGGCTTTATGTACTGATCAAGGGAAAAGGAAATAATAATATCAAGGAGGTAAAAAGAAGAATCGACATACTTTTCGGAGTTGATTCGCAGAACAGAGAAAGGGACGAACAAGGAACAAGGGAAGGCGAGGCGCGAGATACGAGCGACGACTCCGGCCCCGGTACAAATTCCGGGGAAGTTTCCGACGGGGCTGCCCCCGCTATGAAGCAGGGTACGGGTGAGGCCGACCCCACACCCCCGTTAAAGATTTCTTCGAAATCTCTAACGGGGCAGGCAACACGCGACGATAATGCCGGGACGGCCAGCAGAAGAAAAGCACGATTTTTCATTCCATATATCGTTATCTTTGCCGAAAGCATAATATTGATGATCATTACAGTTATTTATGCCATTGAGAGGGTCTCTCTTAAAAGACACTTGTACCCTTTTGAGTACAATGGTGTACTTGCAGGAGTAGGACTAATATCGCTTTTTGCATGCGGACTTATCTTGTATTTCATGTATAAGGATAAAAGAACTTATAAAAAACATACCCCAGGCACCGTCATGAAGCGGGATACGGGTGAGGTCGATCCCACGACCCCGTTAAAGATTTCTTCGAAATCTCTAACGGGGCAGGCAACGCACGACGATAATGTCGGGGCGGCCAGCAGAAGAAAAGCACGATTTTTCAGTCCATTTATCGTTAGTCTTGCCGCAGGCATAGCATTGATGTACATTACACTTATTGGTGCCATTGAGGGGGTATGGTATCTTCGTTGGTGGTTCTGGTCCCAACCCATAGCTATTAAGTACTTTCCTATTCGGTACTATGGTTTACTTGCAGGAGGAGGACTGTTATCGTTTTTTGCATGCGGACTTTCCGGATATTTCATGTATAAGGATAAAAGAGTTTATAAAAATAATATCATTGGCTTCATCACAGGCATTATATTGATGATCATTACAGTTATTGCTCCTTTTATGGGCCCACCCTTGAATTGGTGGGATTGGATAAAACCCACACCAATTGGGGGGAATCCTTTAAATAGCTGGGTTTGGTATTATGATTTACTCGCAGGCGCAGGACTAATATCGTTTTTATTATGCGGACTTTCCGGATATTTCATATATAAGGATAAAAGAACTTATAAAAAACATACGGACAAACCCCGCACTACTCCGCCTGGAAGACTGCCCAGACGCAGACGCAAAGCGACGGTGGACGAAGACAAAAAGGTTGGGATGGCGGACGAGCTTCCCCCCGCCCCAGGCCCCGCCATGAAGCAGGGTACGGGCGAGGTTGACCCCACGACCCCGTTAAAGCTTTCTTCGAAAGCTCTAACGGGGCAAGCGCACGACGAAACAACGGAAACCCTGGATCTCGATACAGTTTCAGCGGAATATAAAGCAGCTCTCGACGGTCTGGTAGAAGCGATGATATGGGCCGGGTCGAAGGATGAAAAAGTTGTCCTGGCGTTCGACTATGATCTCGGTCTCGGTGAAGGTGAGCTGAACAGGCAGGTGGCACTCCTTATCCGGAAGCTGGAAGATATTTCGGAGAATAACCCGCAGCTTAAAGCGCTTCTGAAAAATCTGACGCCATGTACGGGTAGAGGAAGGGACCTGGCGGAAAGATTAACGGACATAACAGGCGAGGGCAGAAAGAGAAAACCCGAAAACGTTATCGTGATCACAAGCGAAAAGAATACAGCACTTTTTGACGGTTTCCGGACGGTTGCCGGAATTAAGGTTACGGATGAAAAGGGGAACGCCCTGCCGGATGACGCGTATTATAAATTCCCGTTGCCGCAGGTTGCGCTTCTTGCCGTGGGAAAATATCTGGGATGGTCAGACGAGAGATTAGCGGAATGCTATCAGGATATATTCTATGCGGTTTCGCTGGATGAATTGCAAGAGAGTGACGCGGATGTTTATAGAGACCTCTTTGCTGCCGGAGGAAGGATCGCCGTTAAGCTCAGGATACCGGATGCTTTAAGGATGACAGAAGAGGCGGAATTCAAGAACATGATGGCGCTTGTTCTGGAGATCGCGGATAAAGCGTAATCAGCACTGTTTTAAGCTTTCGATGAGGGCGCTCGCCTTATGCAGCGTCTCCTCGTACTCACTTTCAGGATCCGAATCGGAGACTATTCCGCCGCCCGCCTGGAAATAAACATTCTTATCTTTCATTACCATTGTGCGTATGGCGATATTGAGGTCCATAGTGTCATGGAAGCTGATATAACCGATACTTCCGGTGTATACGTTCCTGGCTGTAGGTTCCAGTTCATCGATAATTTCCATAGCGCGTATTTTCGGACATCCGGTTATAGACCCTCCCGGGAAAGCAGCTTTTATTATGTCGGCGCTGTTCGTCGAAGAGTCTGTTTTGTATTTTATTATAGCGACTGTCTGAAAGACGGTAGGGTAGGTCTCTATCCGCCGCTCATCCAGAACCTCCACCGTGCCTACCGAGGCGATACGCCCCAGGTCGTTACGCTCAAGGTCCACGATCATGAGAAGCTCTGAAATATCTTTCTGGCTTTTAAGGAGATCTTCCTTTCTTACGGTATCTTCCCGGGAAGTGTTCCCCCGCGGGCGGGTTCCTTTCATGGGTCTTGTTTCTATAAGGTTACCGCGTCTTCTTAAGAAAAGTTCCGGGGAAGATGATATGATCTTTACATCTTCAAAATTAAGGTAAGCACTGAAGGGAGATGGGTTTACGGTATTAAGCCTCAGGTAAAGATCGTAAGGGTCAGAATCCCATTCAGCGGTAAATCTCTGGGAAAGACAAATCTGGTAGACGTCACCCGCGCGTATATGATCCAGGACTTTTTCGATAGCACTTAAATATTCATCTTTTGTGAAATTAGATTCTAAGTTACCTGGTCTCAGGGAGCGGGGTGCAGCCCGCCCAGCATGTGAATCCTGGAAGCTTTCGTAAACGTCTGAGCTGATAATATTTTTGATGTTTTCCAGAATACTGTTCGGATCAGACCCTTCTTCATTCAATACGCTTATGTATACATAACCGGGCTCAAGTTTGTCGCATATTAAAACAGCTCTATAAAACACAAAATTTATATCCGCGAGATCAAGGTCATTTTTGGACTTTTCCGGCAATTTTTCAATGACATTTTTAAGGTCATACGAGAAGTAACCTACCCCGCCTGAAGTAAAAGGAAGGTGAGTCGGATTTTCAGTGCGGTAAGCGTCAAGGATAATACTTAACAGTTCAAACGGGTCCTTTTCATAAAGAAATTTCTCCCCGCTAGAAGTTACCTCAATATTATTTTTTTTGCCTTTTAAGGAGATGAATGGTTCAATACCGATAAAGGAAAACCTGGCGACATCGGTTGTCATGGAGCTGTTCAGGAATGCGGAATTCTCCATAGATGAAAATCTCCAGTACAGTTCTTCCGGAGAAAGAGAGCACTCTATTCTTTCGATGAGAGGCGTTTTATCTATTTTTGGTAAATAGTTTAACATAGCTTCATGTTGTGTCATCCTCGCGTGACCGAGGACATGGTTCCGAGGAAGTGCCGAAGCCAGAGGGCTTCGGCGAAGCGGAGAGGGTCACGTAAAAGTCTTCAGCTTTTTCACGACTTCCCGCGTAATACTGTCCGGCGTTGACGCACCGGCCATTATACCGACACTTTTAACCTTTTTGAACCATGTTTTTTTCAGATTACCGGCACTTTCAATCCAATAAGTTTTTTTGTTTATTTGCCTGGAGAGCTGGTAGAGCCTTTTTGTATTGGCGCTTGTTCTTGAGCCTATGATAAGAATTATGTCATTTTGTTTCGGTAGAGATTTTATTTCCTTTTGTTTGACCCTCGTTATGCGGCAGGTTGTATTGTACAGCTTGACTGCGGGAATGATTTTTATGAGTTTTTCCATGATGTTGTTTATATTATCGATCGTCTGGGTGGACTGTGTAATAACAGCTGCTTTTTTTATCCCGGAAAGTCTCTTTGCCGTAACGTCACGGGGCGATTCTATTGTTATCGGTTTTTGCTTGAGCTGACCTGCGATACCTTTGACCTCATCGTGGCCCTTGTCACCGATTATTATCATCTGACTGTTCTTTTCAAGCCTCCGGGCGATCGTATAGATATCTTTTACCTTAGGGCAGGTGGCATCTATTATTTTGTAACCGCAGCTTCTGGCGCGATCGAATGTTTTTTTCGGTGCCCCATGAGCCCTTATGATAAGTGTAGAGTTTTTAGAGGGGCTGAGGCGCTTAATCTTCCTGAGGCCCTTTTCTTCAAGGTCTTTGACCACAAAAGTATTGTGAACGATGTCTCCCAGCACATAGACATTTTTTTCGCTGCCGGCAAGGTCCTTGCAGATACCTATGGCATGCCTTACAC
>JABMSC010000095.1 GCA_013204685.1 Candidatus Omnitrophota bacterium
CACTTCCTCGGACATTACGTCCTCGGTCGCTTCTTCGCTCGCAATGACGAGGAGGGCCTTCCACATTTAACTACTTGACCCTTGCTCCTTGCCCCTTTTTCGGATCTGTGAGCTGTGAGCTGTGAACTTCCAATATTTCTTCACGAAAACATTGACTTTTGCAAAACACAATATAGAATATAGTAATAGTAGTACTATTCAAGAAAGGACATTTAGTGAAACCTCGCGCAAGAACCATTACCATTATTTTTTTGACGGGCACGATTATTTTGTCTATAGCAGGAATATCTTTTTTGTTATTGTCGAAGTTGGTTGAGCCTATCAAAGAAAAGTTCGGCTTAGAAGATTCTTTTCTTTTCAGGAGAAGAGCGGTTTCGGGAATAACAGAAAAACAAACCGTGAAAAACTTCTCTTTTTCATCACCTGATGCTATAAAGGAGTGGGAACAAAAGCCTCTCGCCAAGAACTTTACCGAGTACAGTGTTGCTGAGGTTGATGGGAAAAAGTGCATAAAAGGCGTAAGCGACAATTCAGCCTCTGTGCTGTTCTATAAAGAAAGACTTTCCTATATAAAGAGACCCTTTATAACCTGGTACTGGAAAGCCATAAAGTTTCCTGATATGACAAAAAAGGAAAATATCCAATTGAAAGATGAATATGATTTTGCTATGCAGCTATATGTGGTTTTTTATGACAAGTTCTTCCTAAAGACAAAGGCCATTCAGTATATCTGGACCAAAGAGACCCCTGTTGGAACGGCTGTCAACAGCCCCTATACACCGAATGTTAAACTATTGGCTTTGCAGTCAGGTCTCTCCGACGGGTGGAAATTTGAAGACCGTGATATTGTAAAGGACTATAAAGATCTTTTTGGTGTGGAACTGAAGAAGGATGTAGTTGCTATAGCTGTAATGACGGACGCCGACAGTACCGGAACGACGGCTGAAGCCTGTTTTGCTGATGTAACCATCGGCTATCTGGGAATGCTTCCCCTGGATGGAGAAAAAACCGGCTCAGAGGGCCCTGAAGTAAATTATACAGTCGTAGATGATGCTCAGGAAGATATTGAAGAAACCGAAACATCCGGTGAGGCAGCGCCCGCTGATGTGGAGGAGATAACAGAAGAGATAGCGGAAGATGACACCCCCGGAGACCTTGAAGAAGTTGAAGCGGGTGCTGAAGAAAAGGTGATTTCTGAAGAGTGAAACAATATATTTTGATCAAATTCTAAAAAAATAACGAAAGGAGCCGCCATCAAATATTTAAATAGATCATTACAGTCGCGTTATATGGTTATTCTTGTCCTTTCTATGGTAATCCCCACGATTGTTGTCGGAGGATGCCTTTATTATCTTGTCTTGAGCGTTATGGCGGAACAGATCGCCTTGCCGGATGTAATAGCGCGGGATCTTTTACCTGTTATTCATAGGATAAATTTTATCCTTGCGGTATCACTTCCCGCTGTATTCGTTGCTCTCCTGGCATGGGCGGCAATCTTGTCTTACAAGTTTGTTGCGCCGCTGGAACGCCTTGAAGAGGATCTGGAGAAGATCGATGAAGGGGATTACAGTGTGAGGCTTCAGATCAATAAGGATCATGACCTGAGTCCCATAGCGGATGTCATAAATGACCTTGTTGATCAGCTTGATAAAAAGTAAAGGAACAGAACGATGGGAATACATAAGACAGCTATGGTAGCAAAGTCTGCCGAAATAGATCCTTCTGCCATCATTGGTCCCAATGTCATCATAGAAGACGGAGTAATTGTACAGGCGGGAACTAAGATAATGGCCAATGCTTATATTTGCAAGGGGACCGAAATTAGTGAGGGTACTGCTATTCACATGGGGGCCGTCATAGGGCACGAACCCCAGGATTATGGATATAAGGGTGAGGAGACTTTAACAAAAATAGGAAAGAACTGCATCATCCGGGAATATGTTACTATACATAGAGGTTCGGGGGAAGGAACCTCAACGGTTATCGGAGATAATAATTTTATTATGTGTCAAGTTCACCTTGGGCATAATTGTGTTACTGAAGAGAGTGTCATTATTGCCAGTGGCGCGCTACTTGCGGGACATGTGTTAGTTGAAAAAGGCGTATTTATCTCTGGAGGCACAGCATTCCATCAATTCTGCCGTGTAGGGAGATATGCTATGATAGGAGGGTTTACCGGTGTAAATAAAGATGTTCCGCCTTATGTGATAGTGAGGGGGCCTTCCATGATCGGAGGCGTTAATATTGTGGGATTAACTCGTGCAGGGTTCTCAAAAGACCAGATCCAGAATATAAGGAAGGCGTATAAGATATTGTATCGTGAAGATCTGAACACGGAAGATGCTTTGATAAGGATAAAAGAAGAACTGCCTGCTGACGAAGCAGTAGATCATTTTGTTTCGTTTATACAGGGGTCAAAAAGAGGTATTTGTAAATATAGCTATAGCAGAAGTGTGTTTTTTGAGTAAGGGTATGACTTAGCGAGCGGTAGCGAAGCTAAGCTATATACCCGAACGCACCCCGCCCCTTTGCAAAAAGGGAGGGGTCAAATTCACACTTATGATTTACTCTCATTGTATGCTCGTAAATCATGTGCTCATTTCACAAAGGGGGAAGTGATGGTAAAAAAGAACAATATGG
>JABMSC010000096.1 GCA_013204685.1 Candidatus Omnitrophota bacterium
AGCCGAAAATAATCCGACGCAATAAAACGTTTCCAACAGAAACGTTAAGTAATTTAGTCGGTAAAGCCTACGTCTTAAGCTCATATACTTTAGAGAGTTTCTTAGAAAGTGAGGGTCTATGTTGTTTTTGGTTAACCAGTAAATAGCGCGCACTCCTGGTTTGGCTGTTTTTCTTCGTGTCCTTGGCCAGCAAATATGCTGGCCTTAAGAGCAAGGCCGTCAGAAAAACTAGCATTTCCGGGGTTGCTAAGAGGGCGTGCTGGGTGTAGAATATTATGAACAGGAGGTCTTATATGAAACTTTCGTCTATACTATTAACAATTCTGCTTTTATTTAGCGTGTCTTTTTCAGAGGCAAGCGTTGAAAGCGGAAACTGGTCCGCAAACCAAGAGATTGTCTGGGCGGGTCTTAGCAATGCAATTACCCATGGTCCCTTTACTGCATACGTAAACGCTAGCTCTAACGTAATAGACATATCATTTAGCATGGAGAGCTCTACTTACAGGTTCCATGGAGATGTAAGCGGGGATCAATTAACGGGAACGCTTTTTTCCTCTTCCGGCATGGGTACATTTGAGACACCGTTCTCCGGTCAAATTACCCCGGACGAAAACCAGATTTCTATACGTCTTGCCTGGGTATGGTCCTATAATGGCAGGCAGGATCGGTGGGTAAAAAAAACCAATGCCAGCGAAACCTGGACATTTACCAGGTAATATATATTAAAAATGGAATAAGGCGGTTTAAATGAAGAAGTATACTCGGAGCATTTCCATAGCGGTATTCATTTGTTTCATCGATTCATTTGTCTATAGCCAGGGCGGCATAGCGCTTCTTACAGTAATTATAGCAATGGTTATATTGATCCCAAAGATTTTGATAGCGCTAGTAAAAAAGAACAGCCAACTTTGCAAACAAAGAATTGTGATAGCGGGGATTTACCTGCTTATGGCAATAATGGTATTTACGGCAATTTCCATGAATAATAAGCTCGCATCAAAGCGGGCTGACAGATTAATACTTGCTTGTAATAGCTATAAGGAAAAATATCAAAAGTATCCGGATACATTGGAAAATTTAGTCCCGGAGTTTATTTCCAGGGTCCCAAAAGCTAAATTCGCTTTGTCCTATAGCGAATTTATGTATATTTCCAGGAAAGACAGCCACTTGCTTGTTTATTATGCGGCGCCGCCTTTTGGACGGTGGGTCTATAAAATGGAAACGAAGAGCTGGGGATATCTGGATTAAACATGAAAGCAAATAGGGGCAAGTTTAGGTCAATTCCGGGACCTGTCAAAAGCCAAACCCTGACCCCAAATATTTTTTACCTCTCACTATACTTAATTTACCCCCCATACAGGGCTTAAGAGATGTTTTCCTTCGCCTCGGAGAGCAAGGCCATTCAGAAATACCTCGCATTAGGTGAGAGGGCGCGCAAATCTTGTAGATGATGGTATGATTTTACCTTGAACCTGTCCCTAAATTCCTATATCATACCATTATGACTATTATGGAACCAATCATACGACCTCCGTCTGAAAGAGACAGTTTCCTCCTACAGGTAACAACCGGATGTTCCGCGAATTCCTGCACATTTTGCGGAGCTTACAGGGGGAAGCCTTTTACCGTAAAAGATTATGACGAGATTGCCTCTGACATAGATGAAGCTGCTGCATTATGCCCTGATACTAGGCGGGCTTTTCTTATGGATGGGGATGCACTGGCGGTAAATAACGCAAAGCTCCTTCCGGTTTTAAAGAAACTTCATACGGCTTTCCCCAAACTTGCGCGTATCTCAAGCTACGCCAATGGTTATAATATCACCCAAAGAAGCAGTGATGAACTGGCAAAACTATATGAAAATAAGATGAGTCTTATATACATGGGTCTTGAAAGCGGCAGCCAGGATGTATTAGATCTCTGCAGAAAACGTTCATCCTCCGATGAAATGATAGAGGCTGTAAGAAGAGCCGATAGGGCAGGGATAAAATCTTCGGTTATAGTACTACTGGGCTTAGGAGGCAAAGAGCACTCCAAAAAACACGTACGGGACACAATAAAAGCCCTCAACAAAATGCAGCCCAGATATCTGTCATTTCTATCAGTAATGCTTATTCCCGGCACACCCTTGCATAAAGAGTGCCTAGAAAACCGCTTTGAAGAACTAGATCCCCATGAATTATTAGTCGAGGCTCACAGTATTATCAAGGGTCTTGAACTGGAGAAAACAATATTCAGGTCCAACCACGCATCTAATTACCTGTCACTTGAAGGCAGGTTCCCGAAGGATAAAAACAAGTTATTAAACAGTCTGGA
>JABMSC010000097.1 GCA_013204685.1 Candidatus Omnitrophota bacterium
GGATTCTTGGGATATCTAAAATTAAAGGTCAGTATGTTTTTTCCTATCTTTAGATGATTCGCAGGAACAGGAATGTTGTATTCGTGCCAGCCTGGCTGCACATTAGAGGTACAGATCTTCTTTCCATTAATCATAATATTAATGGACTGAACATGAAAAGTCGATTACGCCCTGAAGGACAGAAATTTACCCGATGCCAGCGATCCGACGTAAACGTCGATTTCAGCTTTTGAACCAAGAGCCCACACAAAGGTTGGCCATCCCCCCGGATAAGGTCCCTCATTACCCCGCCACCCTTTCTTTAACAACTGCCGGGTATAGCCGGTACCAAAGTCCAAAAAAAATCCTGTTAGTGCAATTTCTTCAGAATTGTTCTTTTTGTATACCTCCAAGCCATATCCGCTATTTACAAAGCTGACGCCCGAATACCGAAAAAACGGGGAAACAAAGTAAGTGGAATTTTCTTCATTCAGCACCTGCTTAACCTTCAGGAAATCCTCAAATCGGAACCCAGAAGGTCTTTCCAGCCGTTCCCGGGCTTGCCACAGCATTTTGCTGTAGCTGTCCCTGTTCCATATGATGTAGTCCGTAGCAACACGACGCGGCACACCCATCAAAACGATATTTGCAGGAGAAACGATACAGTCGCTTAGCCATTCGACAATAGGCCTTCTCTCTTTTCTCAAGCGCTTAAGATACCGACTCGATCCATAATATGCCGAAACCGTAATTGTGGTCATAAATAGGAAAACGACTGCAACCGTGATTCGGATCATCCATCTATTGGAAATAAATCGTGTGAAAAGAATCAAGAAAGAACTTAGGACGAGGACAATTGCTTTTGCTGCGAATTGGGAAACGCCCCGGGCTTTTGCAGATTGCAGTGAATCAAAAAGCGCTGAATCGCAAGCGTGACAAGCAGTCCTTGATTCAAGAAAAAGAGCAGACCAACTCGCAATAATAGCCGCAAAGCATATGATCCCCCACCAGACCTCCCCGATTCGTTTTTTCGGGCCAAGAAACCATAAAACCGCTAAGATAAAAACTAAAGGTGTGAGTACAAAAAAATGCCTTTCGGTCAACCGATCTAAATTATAGCCGCTCTGGAGAACTGCTAACGACAAGACACAGACCATGACGACAACGCTAAGTAAACCAAGAATTTTTTCCTCTTTCCGATCGCTTTTGCACAGCCATCCCACCATAAACACTGAAAGAGGCAGCAAGAATAATCCGGTCGACAGATTGAGTTGGCCAAGATATATAAGAAACCATTTCAAGTATTTTGCGATATCCAGATCCGAAATATTGCGAATAAAAACTCGCCACAAGTAGTCATATGGAACAGCACCCGTACTCTCCGCTTCTGTTGCCCTGTAAAACATGTACGACAAAACAGTGATTGCAAAAGCAATAAATACATGCCTGTATCTTAATAGCGCGCGAAAACAGATGATTGGGAACCTCTCTAAGCGACCAACTCTGCCTGGTTCACTCGAGTTAATAACGATTAGAACGACATAACTGACGACGATGGCCAGACTTGACATCTTGTTAAGGCAAGCGAACCCGAACATGATCCCAAGGATCACATCTATTCCCTTTTTCTCCCTAATAAGCGACGTATGCATGAGGTAGAATATCCACATGATGAGCGGATAGTGAAGACTTTCAGCCATAATCCTGAAAGTATAAAACATCGGTCCGATGATCACGGACAATAAAGAAACAATAAGCGCCCAGAGAAAAGGCATAAATCTCTTAGCTAAAAGAAAAACAGGAAACATAGCAGAGCACATGACAATCGAATTAATGAACTTGATTGCGGTGAAAACCTCCATCATGTCTTCGAAGAAATATGCCGGCGAAATTAACACAGAATAAAGAGGCAGGCCGAAAGAATTGAATCTGCCACCAATAAGCAATTCAAATGTTTCAAAAAAACTATTGGCTGAGCTTGCATACCATGCTTCATCCGGGATATTGGTCCATTCAATCGACCCTGAAATGACAAACCTTAGTGCTGATGCTATGCAATAAGAAAGAAGCAAAAGCACCAAGTGCCTATTCTTGGTTATGGTTGTAAGAAATGTAGACATGTTATAAAGCCTGCTGATTCCCTTGTTTTTGATCCCTGATGGCAAATCGATGAGGTTGGCGACGCTTATCACCGTACCATTCCTCATTCCTTTTTAAATGACAATGCATCGAATAACACATACGAATCCCTGGCGGAATTGGGGTAACGCTTAAATGCCGATGCTTTAAATTTCAGAATATCTTCCCCAGCCTTAAGTTTTACCGGCCCCGTTTCCAAGGAATGCCAAGTATTAAAAGAAATGAAAATAGGTTTGGCCCTTGTATTGTGCGGAAACATCCTGAGATTTTAAAGCGAACTTTGATCATCCGAATATCTTCTTCGGCTATCTTCCAATGGCCAAGGTTTGAAGCGCAACACGGGTGTCCGCTAAAGCCACTTCGTGTGAGCCTCTACGCGCCTTCTATATTCTGATAGCGCAAGGAACACTTCGCGCATGCCGTGCCCGAGAGGTGAAGATAACAAGGAATAGGATGTCCTCATGCACATTTTTCTATAGCGGAAGTTCAAAATAAGTTTTTCCATATCAATTGAGCGACAGACCAACTGCTGAGCAAAATACACGAACTCAAATCACCTCTTCGATTCACAAATCAGTTCTGCTCGACACCCGTGACATAAACTGAACAAGAGACATAATTAGGGCTAACTATGCTTCGCGGAGTGTCAACGACCAAGTCGATAGCTGAGCCTTCTTGAATATCCGATGGGATAGGAACTACAACTTTTTGCACCTCGGCTCCACTTTTAGGAATTTCCACTGTCACTCTTGTTCCACCAGATGGAGATGAGATGCGGAACTTCAGGACTAAGGGATAGAGAATCCGAGCTTTCAATATTCGCCTCACAGTAAGACTTAACCGTGTTGCATTCGATCTGCGCCTGAGGAGGATAAGGCTCTTACCTGACGATATACCTCCGGTCGCGAAATCTATGTTTCCTACACACTGACTCTTGCTATACTTGGATCCCGGCGTAAACCCATATGAGAGGTACTTTCTAACTCGGGCTTTCAACAACTCTGAACATTCTTTATCCCAGTTTCCAGGCGGTGTATCAAAATAGGCAGGGACTTCCACGCCCTTTTCCGTTTTAACTCCTTTTCCTAACGCTTTCCAGCCCTGCTCTTTGGCAACCATTTGATATACGATTTTCGCATAGATAACATATGCCTCAGGAGTCCCGTGCCCGAATTTCTCGCTGCTCTGGCGCCATTTTCCAAAAACGTATTCGGTTGGAACTATTGTGTACGGCGATTCAATTTTAGCCCGTTCTACTAAATGATGCACCATAGCCTCATCATAAGGTGTAATAAAGAAAAGGAAGAACGGAACCCCTTTTTCATAAAGACGCAGTTCAGTTTCCCGAAGCAAACCATATACCCTCTCCCATCGGCTTAGGTACAGGTAGGAATCCATTGGCCTAAAGTGTGAGTAGAAATTCAGGTCTTGACATTGGTTTCTTCTCGAACGCAAAAAATTCCCCTGTGGCGAGATCTCCAAAGTGCTATTAATGTCGTTCATTGTAGGGCACAAAACTACAGCGTTTGGTTGTATTTGATCGTAAAATGCATCCAAAGCTGCTATCTCATTAGTTGTGTTATAGCCGGGTAGGGCCAAAGTCCACGCTTGAATGCGCTTGTCCAGTCCTGCAAATCGGTTAGCAATAACTTCAAACTGGTGCGGGAATGATTCGGTCTCGCTTACACCCATCACATATGTCCAAGAGTCACCAAGAAAGAGAATACGATAGGTGCCCCGGTTTTTTTTAGTCGGTGCCGTGCGATACCCTATTCCATTCGATTCAAATGTATCCCCCCAACATGTGAGTTTGGCGTGAGGTTTTAAGGTATAACCAATTTCAGGCTCAAACCAAGTATACCGTAAAACTCCAGGAGTGTTATCGAGGTATTGCCTCATCAGTATCTGGACCTGATTATATGATAGGTCATTAATGTCAATTGCATGTTTCGCTTTAAAACAAGTGAACCAGCCGGCACCCAAGATTATACAAATGCAAAACAAGACGGAACAAAGGACCAAGAGCAAATTCAGAAACTTGTTAGCCATTTTTTTCCTCAATATCCAACTATAACCCCCAAGAAAATCAACAAAAGTTTGAGTGATATGGCTTGCCTGTTTAACTTCTGTTTTTTCATTCCATTATTTCCTGAATTTCTTATTGCTACCC
>JABMSC010000098.1 GCA_013204685.1 Candidatus Omnitrophota bacterium
GGAATTTCTAACGGGACAGGTAGTTCGTAGTTAGGAGTCCGTAGACTTCAAAACGACGCCGAACCACGAACTCTGAACCACGGCCCGTTACAAATTTCGGAGAAATTTATAATGGGCCCTGAACTCTGAACTAATTATGAAAGACATAACTGAATATTTAAGAGAGAAATATGGCCGGTGGGGATGGATGGGGCAGAGGGCCTATGATGCAGAAGGGATAAACCGCATTCTGCCGCTTGACTTTATCATTTGCTGCGATTATGGAAATGATGTGCCTTATTTTTTTACCGAAGAAGATGTATTCTCTGTCGAAAAAAGAACGGGAGTTCGCAAAGACTGGTCCAATGAGGACCTGACCGACAGTCTTCGCGGGGCATTAGGACGTGAGATCTTTAAAAGATGGGATTCTTACGGAGAGGATATTAACCTTTTGTGTTATCGTTCTGTAGCCGCTTTAGAGAAGAGAGCATCCAGGCTGAAGATGCCACTCAGGATATATGCTGTTCCGGAGAAAATAAAGAAACATTTCGATAACAAGATCCTGCTTGATAAAAATCTTGATAAGCTTTCCTTGCCGAGGATACCGGGCAAGGTGGATGTTCTCGGGAAGCGCACTTTCAGTGATGTACGCAAAGAACTGTCACTCCCGTTTGTTATTCAATTCCCTTATGGTTCGAGCGGGAACTTTACATTTATTATAAAAGAGGAGAAAGAATACAATCGCTTAAGAGTGAAATGGCCGGATCAGCCGGTTGTGATGCGCAAATATATTAACGGTTTTTCGTTAAATGTTAATGCGGTAAATATAACGGGTGAGAACGGACATGAGACTATTTGTTCTTTTCCGTCTGTGCAGATAACGGGCTTGCGTGAATGCAGTAATTTCCAATCGGCATTCTGCGGGAACGATTATACTGCAGCCCAGGACATTGATCCGGCAATGATAAGACAGGTGAAAAGTCACGTGCAGGCCATCGGGGCCTGGATGGCCTCTTCGGGTTTCAGGGGCGTGTTTGGAATGGATTTCGTCACAAAAAATGGAACCGTTTATCCGGTTGAGATAAATCCCAGATTCCAGAACTCGACTTCACTCCTCACCTCATTAAACGCCCGGGACTATTCCGCGGAAAGAACATCACTTTTCCTGCTTCACATAGCTGAGTTTCTGCAGGATAAAGATAAAGTTCTTAAGAAGTATCTTAAGGATATCAACAAAGAGGAACTTATGGATCCGGTCGAAGGCTGCCAGGTTATCCTTCACAACAAAATGCATAAAAGTGTTATTGCGGGAGATCTCTCTCCGGGCGTGTACCGCATGGAAAACGGGTCCCTGGAACCAGTGAAAAAAGGTGCATCATTTGACCTGCTTCAAGGAAAAGATGAAGTTCTGGTTACCTGCGGGATACCTAAACAGTATTCCGAGATAATACCGAATGCACCGGTCTGTAAGATCCAGTCAAAGAAAAGTTTATTAAATATATCTAGTAAGAAAAATTTATCTCAAGAAGCAAAAAAGATAGTAAAAAGCGTTTATAAGGAGCTCGCCTTAAAAGCGGCTAGCAGATCAGAACTTGTAGGCGCAAAAGGTTAATAGTCTGGTTGAAAACCCGGCACTTTGTCTGAAAAAGCAACAAACCAGGAGAGACGAAAATGATTGAGCGTGATCCGGTATATTACGTAACCGGTTATGACGGTGACGATCCCAGTAAAGCTCCGTTCTACCTGAGGTCACTTGTTTTTGACGGAGAGGGTGGGGATTACAATACATCTCTTGTGGATAAGTTTAACGAATTCATTCAAAAGAAAAAGTTGTTTAGAGGATGTTCTTTAAAGCAAGACAAGACCCCTTCCGGCGTAGCACCGAAAAAGATCGTAGTTATAAATGCTTCGCACGATGATCTTCCAACCTCATATGAGACAGCGCGTATATTTGCTGACTATTGCAAAGAAAAGGGCCTCAAAGTGGAAGAAAAAGTTGTTAATAGCCGTGAAGAATTGATGAAAGAAGTGGAAGAAGATCCTTCCAGCGTGCTTATTATGAGCCAGTGTGTAAATAAGGACGTTTACAATGTGAGCCTGGAGGAGGAACTTTCCGGGAGGGGGGTGGTTGTTGTTCCCGGAAAGGTTACAGCACCCGGAAGCATCTTTTCGGATAAGGACAGTACCTATAAGCTGCTCTCTGACAATGGGAAAATATGGGATGAAGTTGCCAGATACAAAAAGATATTTGTTGACGGGAAAAGCGTTGAAGAAGTCGTAAGTGATATCCTTGCAGCTGTAGGTGAACTTGAAATGGAAATTGGCGAAAGCACATTTTTCGTAAAACCCCATGAAGGCGGCGGCGGTCTGGGGGGTTTTCGTATAACAAAAACTGAAAACGGATATATAATTCCGGATCTATCTAAAGTATCAGGGCATGAAGCCGAGGTTCATCCTACATTTATTAATTTTGACGAGAACGATGAAAAGAAACTAAAGGAGCTTCTCTGGATATACAGGCTCTTTGCAAGTGATGAAAAAATGGCAGCTAATTACATTCAAGTAAAGCTGGATATTCCGCCCGAGGATGATGAGGAAGCCTTAAAAGTTCTTAAGGATTATCTTTTTGGAAGCGAGGAGAGGTGGAAGGCCAAATTGGCCGGGATGGTAATGAGCGCAGAAGAAGCCCATAAGCGGCTGGTCGGATCAATAAAGATATTTGAAAAGAAATTTAGCCGCAAATATACTCCTCTTGTAAATGAACATATTGATTTTGGTTTATGGGGGCTAAGGGCCCATTACAGATTAACTGATAAAGGCCCACTTCTGGAAACCATGTACCACAGGGTTTTTCAGCTCGGGTTTACCGCTGAAGGACTGGGATACGTAGGATCCGATAATATATCGAATAAGCAAACGGGGGATTTGGAAATAACAAGACTCGGCCCTATAAACAAAATAATGGTAGATTCGATCGGGGGAGAAGAAAAACTATTCGAGACACTTCTTAAGGGAGCAAAAGCTCTGGAGGAGCTATCAACGCTTGTTCCCGAGGAAGAATCCGGGCGGATCCCACTGCGCCTGCAGCTGGACCTTGCCACTATTTCACAGAGGATAGGCGAGGGGAACGCTGATACGGCGAGGGGTCTCTGTCTTGCTTCACGATGGACGGAATTTGAGAAGAACGCCAGGGCATGGCTTGAGGACAGTCTCAGGTATTATGCGTGGAAGAAGGGGAAGGTATGATCTCTGTACTGATCGTAGTAATTTCCATGATCATCTACATCGCAGCGTATAAGCTGTATGGGAACTTTATTGCAAAAAAGGTTTTTCATGCAAACACGGATAATCCTGTGCCCTCGGAAGAACTGAAGGATGATGTCGATTATGTTCCGACGAACAAAGAAGTTCTTTTCGGACATCACTTTGCTTCAATTGCCGGGACGGGGCCGATTGTGGGGCCTGCCATCGCCGTAATATGGGGATGGGTTCCGGCACTGGTATGGATAATTCTGGGATCGATCTTTGCAGGGGCCGTTCATGATTACGCCGCGTTTGTCATTTCAGTGCGAAATAAAGGCGTTTCCATAGGGGAGTTATCCAGACAGGTTATTAACCCGAGAGTAAGAATGCTTTTCCTGTTCATAATTCTTTTTGCGCTGTGGATAGTAGTAGCTATTTTTGGGATGGTTATGGCTGTGATCTTTAAGATGTATCCACAGGCTGTGTTTCCCGTATGGGTGCAGATTCCCATAGCCATGACGGTGGGGTATCTTGCGTATAAGCGAAAAATGAATATAACATTGCTATCCATAATTGCGGTCGTGCTTATGTATTTATCGATAATCATCGGCGTCAAGATGCCTTTAACGATGCCGTCACTCCTGGGTTTTAGCCCCATGAGCATATGGATCGCAATACTTTTCATTTATGCTTACATTGCTTCTGTCTTGCCTGTCTGGAGTCTTCTGCAGCCGAGAGACTATGTGAATTCCCACCAGCTTATAATAGGACTTCTCTTAATAATGCTCGGTGTTTTCTTTGCAAGGCCGGAAATGGTAGCTCCGGCTATTCAGGTTGCTCCCAAGGGCGCGCCTCCGATACTCCCGTTCTTATTTATAACGATCGCCTGCGGAGCTATATCGGGTTTTCACTCTCTGGTGAGTTCCGGTACAAGTTCCAAACAGCTTAGAAGTGAGGAAGATATTCACTTTATAGGTTACGGCGGCATGCTGACAGAAGGGTTCCTGGGCATTCTTGTGGTCATTGCAGTTGCTGCCGGTATAGGCATGTATGTAAAGGGTTCTGATGGTGAAGTTTTAAGAGGAGTCGCTGCATGGGACCATCATTACTCCAGCTGGGAGGCGGCACAGGGGCTAACCGCGAAAGTCACAGCATTTGTTAACGGGGCTGCCAATATGATAAGAGCGCTTGGTATTCCGCTGAAATACGGTCAGGCCGTTGTGGGAGTTTTAATTGCATCATTTGCGGGAACAACACTTGATACGGCTACCCGCATACAGAGGTATGTTGTGACTGAGCTTGCCGTCGACTTTAAAATAAAACCTCTTCAGAACAGATACACGGCTACTTTCGTGGCGGTTTTTGCGGCTGCGGCTCTGGCATTTTCAGAAAGCAGCGGTAAGGGAGCCCTTCTTTTGTGGCCGCTTTTCGGAACGAGCAACCAGCTTCTTGCGGGCCTCGTACTTCTGGTCGCAACAGTTTATCTTATTAAAAAAGGTAAGGGCAGAGTATGGGCAACAGGTGTGCCCATGATTTTTATGATAATAACTTCCAGCTGGGCAATGGTAGTGAGCGTTATTCATTTTTTCACCACAGGTTCTACATTGCGTTTTGTTGTTGGAACTATTTTGATGTTTCTTGAAGTGTGGATGATCTTTGAAGCGGTAATGTGCGTGAGGGGTTGGAAGTCAAAGCAAATAACAAAATAAAAAGGTGTCATTCCCGCATAAGCGGGGATGACATATTTTGATGTTATCCGCTAAGGAGTCCCATTAGAAATTAATTATTTCTAACGGGATGCATGTAAGTTATATTTGCGAATTTACGGGAAAGGGAGCCTAATGTGCGCGCCCGTAGCTGGATGAGACTATAACTTACAGAGCGATAGCGAATGTAAGTTATACAGTCGAATTTATGCGAGGGTAAGCTAAATTGCGCACTTCGAGAGGAATGAGCAAATAACTTACGCGACAAAAGGAGTCCCATTAGAAATTAATTATTTCTAACGGGATGCA
>JABMSC010000099.1 GCA_013204685.1 Candidatus Omnitrophota bacterium
ATTAAAGCCCTTCTTCTTTTTATTGGTAACTTTTTCTTCCTGAAGAAAGACAATCTTGTAAACATCATTATTAGCAAAATTCCGATTCCGTGCTATTCCGTAGATGTGTCTCGCCCGGATCTCAACCGGGTTCAATAAATCAATGATCTCTTGAGCGCCGGCGCTCACATGCCCGTGCCCGATTATTCCAACCATAAACGGTGCTATTCTTCTTGGAAGGCCCTTACTCTGGATCCTCTTTCGCACTCTCTCCATATCTTCTTTGATCTCGGGAAGTGTGTGATATTTCCAGGCGGGTTTCAGTTTCGAGAAGGGATTGTTCGCACCTTTCCATTCCAATTTCTTTCCGTAGTAATATAAACTATCAACCATACCGCAAATACCGGCGAACCTGCCAAAACAAACCAGTCTCCTGCCGGTAATATCCGTTATCTTTTCATAATCGACCAGTGTTACATCCCTTTCCAAAAACTCCTTTAAAAGGGGCATATTATAAGACTGCCCTTTACTGGTATGGGAAAATATCATATAAATTTTATCATCAAGAATATCATCCAGGTGTGGTTCTTTAATACCTACTAATAGAGACGCTTTTTGAGCTTTGTCTACTACCTTTGCACCTACTTTTTTGTATTCGGCATCCTTAAAAACACGTATAGGACTGGACTCCACCTCTACCTCTATCCCTCTTTCAACAAACCACTTAACGTCATTCGGGGTAAGAACTGCCCTCTTTTCCCATTTATTCTTGTTTTCCCGCAGTACACCGATAACTGGTCTCTTTTTCATACAAATCCTCTTATTTGTGAACCATATTACTCCCATTCTTAACAATACTATGGGAAATGTCAACCTTTAAGTTCTTATCATCACCAAAAGCATCTTGAACCTTTTGGATGCCTTTAAAGAATGCGGTTTATCGGCAGGCATGATCATTATCTCACCGGAAATAATTTTATTCACCTCTCCGGATATCGTTATTTCCGATTCACCGTCGACTATATATACAAGCGCATCAAAGGGGGCCGTATGTTCACTTAAGCCCTGCCCCTTATCGAACGCAAAGAGCGTTACAGTCCCTGTTCCTTTATCAATTATGGTTCTGCTGACAACGGAACCATCCTGATAATCAATAAGCCCGTTCAGATCTGATGCTTTTCCCAATATATCATCCATCATTTATCCTTTTTAGTGCCTCTTCTGCTCACAAATAAGTTCACAGTTCGTAATTTAGCGTAGAGCGTTTAGCGGATAGCGTTTAGTAAATAGGGCTTAACTCCTTCTATGCGCTACCCTCTATTGCTAACGGAACGCGCGCCCCGTTAGAAAAACTTTTCTAACGGGGCGCGCCTCCCACTATACGCTATACGCTATTACTACATCCACTCATCTTTCAAAATATTCCCTTTTATCCCTACATTAATATGTCTTATAGGTACTTTTCGTTCAGCTTTTTCAGCGCCCGTTTTAGCAAGCATAAGAAGTCCTGCACAGCAAGGCACTTCCATTGTCATCACAGTAAGGGTGTTTATCTCCGCCTGGTCTATCAATGCCGTTATCTTTTCGATGTAGATCTTCTGTTCCGTATCCAGTTTAGGGCATGCTATGGCCAGACTTTTGCCCTTCAAGTAATCTTTGTGGAAATCAGCAAGACTATATGCAACACAATCCGCGACAAGCAGAACATCCTGGTCCTTAAAATATGGGGCATTCGGCGGTACCAGATGGAGCTGCACCGGCCACTGTCTGATCTGGGAAGATCTTTTACCCTCTTCGGATCCTTCGTCTGGCTGACATTCCTCAGGTACAGAGAAATCCATCATCCTTGCCCCGGGACACCCTTCAGGATGTTTTTCTTCCTCTTGGTCCGGCTCGTTCCAGGCACCTTCAATAGCAGGTATATTAATATTATTTTTCTCCATAAATTTTATAGCCTGTTCGATGTACTCCTTTTCATTATGATCTTTAAGATGTTCAAGATGAGCCTTTATCACACTCTCACCCTGTTTAACTATGTTTTCCATAACCTTTTTCTCATCATATGCTTCGGCTTCCCGTTCTTCGGTAGTTATGGCTCCCCTGGGGCAATGTCCGATACATGCGCCAAGTCCATCGCAAAAAAGGTCGCTTATGATCCTCGCTTTACCATCGATGATCTGCAGGGCCCCTTCCGGACAATTCGGGATGCATAAACCGCAACCATCACATTTTTCTTCATCTATTTTTATTATCTTACGTTTTGCCATGATCTCCTTTCCTGTGTGATGCATAAGCGACAATTTTTTATTTTCTCGCTTATTTAAGCACATCCTTTATCGTTATCGCCTCAAGATCCTTTCTCATATTCTGTTCCATTTTATCTGTTCTCTTCTTGAATTTACACGTATCTATATTCGGACAAGTTTTTCCCTTAAATAAATGTTCGTTCAGCTGGAACGGCCCCTGGAATATTTCGATGATCTCTAAAACGTTAATGTCAGCTGATTTCGCTGCCAGAGAAAATCCCCCGTCTTTTCCCTTGCATGAGCGTAATATCCCTTTTTTGTTCAATGCCTGCAGTATCTTCCTTAAAAAGGGTCTTGGAATATCAAGTTCCTTAACCAGCTGCCCGGCAGTAACCATCTCTTTCTTAGACACGGCAATGCATCCCAGGGCCCTGATCGCATAATCAGTATCTCTTGTTATTAATTTCACAATTCATCCCTCCATGTTATGTCAGTGATCATGAACGCTGCTACTAGGTACAGTTTTAAATGTATTTTTGAAGTAATTCAAAAAAATAAATAATACAAGTAACACGCTCGTGCTTATACTTGCCCAGTCCGGCAATATCGGCCTCTGATGCGGCATAAGATGGACGGCCCCTATCTGATTAAAATAGCTGTAAACAACATCCAAAAGCGCACCTAATCCTACACTTCCGCAAATAATCGCCCCAAGATATATTAAAAGAGATTTTTTGCCGAGATTTTTCGCCACAACCATCATAGTTACAATATTTGTAGCCGGCCCCGCCACAAGAAATACAAAAGCAGCTCCCGGATTGATCCCTTTGATCATTAAAGCCGCAGCTATTGGAATTGAGGCGGTTGCGCAAACATACATGGGGATCCCCACCACCAGCATAATTAACATTGCCCTCAGCCCGGTCCCCATATAAGTATGTATAAAATCAGCCGGAAGGAAGAATGCAATTGCACCTCCTATAAGAATCCCCAGAATAAGAGATCCGCCTGTATCTTTTAAGAGATCCCCAAACGCATAAGAAAACATACTTCTGATTTTTTGCGAAAAACTGTGACTATGTTCCTCTTTGCTTTCACACATGTTGCATTTCTCTTCCGGCGGTGCTTCCCGGTCCTCAGGTTCTTTTATGAATAAATTCGAACATATCCCGGCTAATACACCGGTGACAAATGAAGCTTTTATGCGATAAACAGTGAAAAGTATCCCAA
>JABMSC010000100.1 GCA_013204685.1 Candidatus Omnitrophota bacterium
AAACACCGCCGCTCAACGCAACATCTTTGATCCCGCGCTGCTCTGACAGTTTTTTAACCGTTTTAACAATTATCTCACATATGGTGTTATGAAACATAGCCGCGATAACACTCTTTTTTCGACCTTTCTTAATATCCTCCAGCATCTTTTTAAATGTGATCTTCACATCAATTATATCGCAAGTTCCGTTATTTACAGTCTCATATCCATAATTTTCTTCTACATCTTCTTCACATATGGCTTCAAGCTTTATAGGCCCTTCTGCTTCATGGGAAGCATACTCACATACACCAATAAGCGCGGCAGCAGCATCAAAGAGCCTGCCTGCGCTTGAGGTTAAAGGCACGTTTATATTCTTAGACATCATTGCCAGGACCAGATCCTTGTCTTTCCCGCTGACCTTTGTTATCGCACTACACGCTTCCTCCCCAAGTACGCTTACTGCCATTCTCCATGGTTCAGAAACTACTCTATCCCCGCCGGGCATCATCCTGTATTTAAAATGAGCACTTCTCGTAAAACCTTCCCTGTTTACAATAAGAAATTCACCGCCCCATATATTACCGTCAGTCCCATAACCTGTACCGTCAAAACTTACGCCTATAACCGGGCCTTTTAAAGCATATTCCTGCATTACGCTTGCAATATGCGCGTGATGATGCTGGATCTGAACAAGTTTATAATCTCTGGCAAACCAGGATTGGCCGTCTTTTGCGAACTTTGTGGAAAAGTAAGCCGGATGAAGGTCGCACACAACAACTTTGGGACTGGCACCAACATCCCTGGCAAGAAGCTCTGTTTCTATTTTAAACCTTTCATAATTACTGACATCGCTAAGGTCTCCTATGTCAGGTCCGGGATGCAAAGAACCTTCCTTGCCGAACAAGAACCTGCTTTTTAAATCCGCTCCGATCGCGAGTATTGTTTCTTTTGTTTTCATATCTCCTCAGTCCGCCGCCTCATCAATATCAAATGATACCACTTCAACTCTTGTGCCAGGGAAAGGCGTGATCTCAAGTTCAGCATTCTCAAGAATAGTCCCTTTTGCCAGAACAAAAAAAGTTTCCCTGAATGAATCCTCTTTAACTCCGGTAAGATTTCCTATTTTTAATCTGACCTTATTCACGGCTTTCGCGCCTTCCTTTTTCGCATGCTCAGATATGCCGTCTATTACCGGTTGGATTAAATGTGTTTCATGCATCTTGTGCCTCCTATATAAAAGTTTGTAGGGGCGGTTCACGAACCGCCCCTACGGTTCATTGATTCCCTGTCCCGCCCGTCAGCTCTTCCACAATCTCTTCAATTGCCTTTTTTACCCTATCGGACATGTCCTCGCCAAATCCTGTGTTTTCAGGCTGTACAGCTAACATGTAAATATCAGCCTTTGTTTCCTGCTCAAGATATTCAATGAACATAACCGGGGAAAGATCATGGGTTGTAAACCCGGATTTCACTATTTCTTCTTTCTTTAAAATTTCACACACTCCTGCCGGCTGATCCAAATGTGCCGCATCAGCGATAATAACCGTATCAGGTTTTTCTTTTGCTATCTTTCCCACGTAATTCTCAGGTGTGCTGCCCGCATCAATACATACAGCATTTATATTACCCTTTACCCTCTCAATAAGCGCAGGCCCAAAAGCGTCATCCCCGCGCAGGATATTACCCACGCCCACTATAACAACCTTCCCTTTTAATATTCGTGGGAATTCAGCAGATATATCCTGTCTAATAAATTTTTTATCTTGATCGGACATTGATTTTGTGGTTGTTTTTTATTTTCCTTCGAATTCTTCTTTTGTAACCGTAGTCTCTCTTCTGCACCGGGCACAAAGGATCTTCGCCCTGTCAGAGCGGCCATAGTCTTTCATAGCGGAAACTATATTATCATCTGCGATCCCTAAACTTTTGAGACGGGACAAATACAGGGTAGGGCTTGAATACGTAAGTTCACCGATCTTCTCTGCTATCCACTTTAAATGGTCTTTACACGCAATGGGGTCGCCGCATATCTCGCATAGTTGTAATGCTTTATCAATACTTTCCTCTGCCTGTTTTCTGTCAAAGAACGCGAGGTTCCATTCAGTAGAAAGCTTTATGCCCTCGTTGTCAGATATACACGCGGCCTCACATTCTCCACAAAATATACATGTATCCGTATAATGATATAATATCCTTACAGGTTCTTCAGAATCAGGCACATCCTGATAACCAAGCGCCCCTACCGGACAAACATGCACACACGCAAGACACCCAACACATTTCTCATCATTATACTTGGGTTGTCCCCTGAAATTCGCATGCGGTTCATACGTGCCTTTAGGGAATTTCGACGTATAAGGCCCTTTTATAAGCGCCTTTATAGCTTCTATCAATTCTCTGATCTTTGGTATTGG
>JABMSC010000101.1 GCA_013204685.1 Candidatus Omnitrophota bacterium
CTTAAAAAAGATGGATGGAAGATCAAGGTGATGGGTCCGCCGCCCGAAATTCGAAGCGGCTGCGATCTGGTTATCGAGATTCCCCTTATCGAAGAGCTGAACATTCTGCGAAGCCTCGAGGAAGCCGGAGCTTCGCCCCTGGAAATAGTACCGGTCAGCAGTCCTTTGCTGCAGCCCGTGAATCTCTTCCACAATAAAGACTTTGGAAAATATCTAATGATCAGGGCGGCCAATATGAAATTGACCATCGATAAGGAGACACTGAATATCGTAAACGTCTCCGGTGGCGGTTGTCCGGATGTACCCTATCTGGCAAGTGAGATGGTAGGAAGGTCACTGAATGAGGCGCCAAGCCCACGGGAAATCGGCCACACCCTTTGCGGGTATGCCCTTCAGTTAGCTTACGAGGAGATGAGACGCCAGTGATCGGAGTAGTTGGGACGGTTCCTGACCCGGACTTCCCTTTGGTAGCCGGGGAAACCAGTCTAAAAGATGACAGCATCTATATCCAGGGAAGAAATATTCCTGTAAACCGGGGAACTCCGGCCCTGTTAGCTGCTGTAATCAGAGCAGGAGAGGTTCTTGGACAACCTGCGCCTTTCAGTTATCTGGTGGGAGACATCGGCCTGGGAGATGGGAGCCGCAGGCTGTATGAATATCTGACGCGACATCTGGGCCAATCTGACCCCCGATCAAAGTCGGGGAGAGGTTTTCAGGCAATTACATTTCATTATCTTCAACCGGATGTGGACTGGCACAACCGGGTCCTGTTTGCTGTGGAGGAAATGGAAAGGCGGCCGGTCTTGATTGCAGATGCAGGTTTTATGTATGCGGCCAAGATGAGCGGTCAATCTCCTAAATATGATCTTTTCACGCCTGACATCGGGGAACTGGCCTTTCTGGCAGACGAAGAGGCACCGCATCCCTTTTACACCAGAGGCTTTATATTACATGAGGAAAATCGGGCGCCCGACTTGATAGCGCGTGCTTATAAGCATAAGAATGCCGCTCGCTGCCTCCTGGTCAAGGGGAAACAGGATTATGTTGCCGACCAGAAGGGCATTATCGCGACTGTCGATATTTGTGTGGAAGAGTCTATGGAGGCCATAGGAGGTACAGGAGACACCTTGACCGGTATTGTAACGGCTTTGATCGGAACAGGCATGGAGGTTGCTAAGGCAGCTATTATTGCCGCCAGAGTGAATCGACTGGCCGGATCTTATGCAAAGCCGACACCTGCAACCCAGGTGATGGATATTATACAGCATATACCGACAGCTCTTGCTAAAATTCTCAGCAAGAATGGGAAAGGAGAATTGTGGGGAAAACAGTCTTAAAGGAAGGGCGATGCATCCGCCCTGAAATGACCGTGCTGGATGTTGTTTCCAGGTACAGAAAAACAGAGGAAGTGTTTAAACAGTACGACAAGCAGGCCGGTGAATGCATCTGCTGCCACGCACTTTTCAAAACCTTACAGGACGTTGCAAAAAAGTTCAGATACGGCTTTCACTGATTTCACGGATTAAATATTAATCTGGTAGTACGTCTGATAATTATCAAATTTGAGTTAATCCGTGATATTCGTGTCGTAAAAAATAAAAAATACTCTGCCCGAGATTTTATCAAATACATCACGGCTACTCTTCAAATACGATCTTATGGTTGACCAGATTCATAAACTTTATTTTGCCTTCAATGATTTTTTGCTCGCCAAAAATGCTGACCAGTCGATATCCGCCTTCATCTTCCGGCTCGATTATATCTACGGATTCCAAAACCAATTCTTCTTGACCACCCTTAATAAGGTATGCATTGGCTTCACACATCTTTCAATACCTCCTTGATATTTTTTTCAACCGCCGCCTGTACCAGGTGCGGCAGCGGCTCTTTTACCACGCCCACAATTTGAACCCTTTCTTGAGACAGCGGCAGAAGGATTTTAATGGCAGGGCTTGAAGCTACGGCTTCGGCCATGCGGGGCGTAACCTCGCCGAGCATAGAGTTTGTCCAGGTAATAGCGATCGGCCCGACAATGCAATCGGCTTCTGCTACGGTCCGGCAAATAGCGTTTTCTCCGGATGCGCCCTTATTAGCACCGGCTTTGAGCATCCGGGACGTGGCGATGGCGTTTGTTCCCAAAGCAATAAGCTCCAC
>JABMSC010000102.1 GCA_013204685.1 Candidatus Omnitrophota bacterium
TATTAACAGAGAAGATCCCCCCACAAGAGAACAGGCACGTGTTTCATTTGATAGAACTACTTCGATGCTGAAAAATATAACGGATATTATCTGTGCTTTGCCTGAAGGTGTGTGGAAACAGATCAGTCTTGAAGCACAAAGGTTTTATTATAGCTCAAGCTATTATGATGAAAAGATAAAATGGCCTGAATCTATCGATCAGATGAAAGAACTTAAAATCGGCGCGGAAAAAACTACACCCGCGGCAAAAAGAACGCCGCAACAGAGCAAAAAACCCGCGTTACCGCTGATTTTAACGGGAACGGATACCGTTGCGCCGGATCTTGATTCCATCATGAAAGAAGTAATGGGCGGAAAAAAAATAGACATAGTTACGGACCCGCTTTCCGGTCTTATCGGCAATGGAGCAAAAGACAGTCTGGCGGCCTTAAGCGGTGCGAGCAATGAAGCTGCGCGCAGAGAAAAACAGAAACAAGTACGTGTGGTTCTGCACTGTTTCGCGATGTCCGTCCTCAGCGTCTATCTCAAAAAGGAAAAAAATCTTATCAAAGAAGAGGGAATTTTCGCCTGGACGGGAGACGGCGAAAAAAGGGAAATATCGAGGGAAGAAACTGTTATGGTCCAGAGACTGAAACAGCTGATCTTCAGCTGTGATTCTTCGATGAGTATCGATGAAGCGGTTGAGACGCTTGCAGGAGGATACAGGACGTTCCTGCTGGATACGAAAAACAAAATACCCCTTGTTTATCGGCACGGCGGCGGAGATAATCCGTCATTTGTCAGGTTAAAGGCCAGCATGATCCTGGGGCTTCAGCCGGTGATGTCTCCCGCGGAACTCGCGGACAAACTCCGTCCGGAATTCATCCACAGCATAGATGTTTTCGTCAATCTGGCTGGTGAGACCATTATGCGTGTTTTTATGAAAGATGATGGCCGTTTCAATGCTCCGATGTCACCCGTGACCAATATTGATCTTTACGCGATCGACCCGGCGAACCCCGACAGGATGCTTCCGGTCGAAAGGGTGATCGAACTTGCGAAAGACTGGGAGAGAACGCTCAAGATCCTCAAGAAGTCAGAATGGACCGGGAAGAAAGCTCGTTTTGCTGTAGGAGGAATAGATTATGATTTTATGTCACGGAAGAAGATCCAGCAGCTGGTGCGCACGGCACTCCCCGATATGCCCAGAAAAGAGCAGGAGAAAATAGTCGCCGAAGCATGGGTTGAAGAAGAAAAACTTGAACTTATTCATTCAAGCTATCCATATGCAACAGAAGAAAAACAAGATGCTTCTACGGTGAGATTATCCTGGACGATCAGCCTGTTCGAGTATTATTCCAAAAAACATCCCGGGGACCCTTCGCTGCAGGAAATTGCCAGATATTTTATCCAGGTGATGATGTCTCCCGGAAGCAAAGATGTATTCACCCAGGCCCAAGTGCTGGGTGCCTGGCACAACAGGCGATACACCGAGGAGACCCTGATGGAAGTGGTCCGGAAAGATTCGATGTCACAGGAAGATCTGGAGAGCATTATAACGCTCAAAAATATGGTGAAAGCGATCGTCATTAACTGGTGGAAGATGGAGGGTGAAATGACGGTCCATGCGCCATGGAGCGTTGTGACGGCCTGGGACCGCACTGTTACGGAAGAGGTGCCGGAAGAACTGGAGATGAGGCGTGAAATGTGGCACCGCGCTATAGCTCTTGTCCATCAGATCATGCGGAATATCAGAGAGGACAATGGAGGGGATTTTCTGATCTTAAAGGACAGTGGCGGGTTTCTTAACGATCCGAGAGATCTTGCCGTTCTTCCCAGGATCGGTTACGCGCCGTTCATCAGACAGGAAGACCTCGGTGAATTTTTCAACAATGAAGAAACCTATGTTTCTGCGGAAGTAAGACCCGCCACCGAAACCGAGCCGCCGGCGCTTCTTATCAGGCTTAATATAGAGGAAGGGTGGCAGTTCGCGAATATGATAATAAAAAGGGATAAGGGCATTGTTCCCGACGGCGAAAAAGGTGTCCTGAAAGTGTTCCTGTTCGACGGTGACCGCCTCATCACGGATGAGGCTTCTTACAGGAAAATGGTGACCGACGACGGAAGACTGGCAAAAGCGGGAAGCGGAAGTTTGCTGTTGTCGGACGCGCTGGAAAAAGGGTTTGCGCGCCTTCTTGTCGGTCATGTTCTGGTGAACGAGGACAGGCTGTGCGGCGCCTTTTTAGCGGGATCCACCGGAACACAAAAGGTGAATAAAGAAGTAAGGATGGAAGTGGATACTATCAGGGGCGTCTTTGCGAAAGAGAAGAAAAAGCGGGAACCCCTGCCATTAAAATATGCCATACCCAGGTTCGGTCAGAACGAAATGATTGAGGATGTGCGTACGGCTGTGGTGAAGGGTGAAATAAAAAAAGCTCTGGAGTATTTAGAAACGTGGATCGAGCAAACACCGGATCCGATGCCGCTTCTGGAACTTAAGAAAAAGGTTCAGAGGGCCGGCGAGGTGATAGAGCAGCTAAAAATGTTACCGGGCCGGGCAAAACAAATCACGACAGCGGAAGACGAAGAAAAGCTTAGCGAACTGGAGAGAAGACTTGCTGCCATAGGGCAACAGAACGAAGATATTCTTGAATATCTGGAGGCGAGGTTCGAAAGAACACAAGCCGCAGTAGCTGCTGCCAGGGAACGTGTTGATAGCGATAAGAGGCGTATACAGGATGAAAAAGACCGCGTCGAAAGAGAGAAGCAGAAAGAGGTAGAAGCGGAAAGGAATCGCGTACGGGATGAAGAAGATCGCCTTGCAAGAGAAAGGCAGAACAGAATAGATGCAGCAAGAGAGGAAGTTACCGGACTTATTGAAGGAATAAAGGCGATCAAAGATCCGGAAAACGAGGATCACATTGCCGACAAGGAACAGATGTTACTGCTGCTGGAAGTAAAATTTGAACGGGAAAAGATCAAAGAGGAATTGGGAGAGGAACTTGACGAAGCGCGCGCTGAACTTGAGGCGGCGAAACAGCGAATAAAGTCCAAAAGGATAGGCGCAGCAAAAAAAGAACTCGCCGGACTTATTGAAGGAATAAAGGCGATCAAAGATCCGGAAAACGAGGATCACATTGCCGACAAGGAACAGATGTTACTGCTGATGAAAGTAAGATTTGAGCGGGAGAAGATCAAGGGGAAATTGGAAGAGGAACTTGACGAAGTGCGTGCTGAACTTAAAAGAGCAAAGGAGCGCATCGAAGAAGAAAGAAGACAGGCCGGACAGAAAGAGATAGAACGCATTGAAAGAGAAAAGACGGAGGCGATAGAAGCGGCCAAAGGCGAGATAAGGTCCCTCGCAGGAAGGCTCGAGGAAATTAATACAGCAGAAGACAGCAGAAGACTTGCTGAGATAAGTTCTGAGCTTGATGCTTTGAGAGCCGAAGATGCCGACATTACAGCGGTCCTGAGACAGGAATTTGAAGAGGCAAATGCCGAGCTTACAGCCGCCAGGGATCGTATTGACGTGGACTTAATAAGGGTCCGGGAATTAGAAAAGGAAGAAGCGAGAGAAAGAATTGACAGAATACAGGCGGCTAAAGCAAAACTCACTGCTCTTATAGATAAAATACAGACACTTGATATCCGCCAGAGGGTTCCTGAAGACCCTGAAGCCTTCCTGGTGTTCATAAGAGAAGTGACGGAGAGCGAGATCCGGGCTGATCTTGAACGCCTGTCTGCCCTGCAGGAAGAATACGAAAAGCTCTCCGCTGAATATAAAGAACTTTCCGAGGAACTTACCGAAGAAATAGTGGGTGTGGTTGCTTTACTTGGCGCCGAAGAAAAGTTTCTGAATCGTTATCTAAAGGTGAAAGAAGCTGTGCCGGAATACGACGCCCTCCTTGAGGAATTAAAGACCATCAAAACCTTTGACGATAAAGAAGAACTGGCCGCGCTTGAAGAAAAATACGATCGGCTCAGGGAAGAGTATGTGGAGGTTTATGATGATATCTGGATCCTTCACGAGAAAATACGCTCTGAGCTCCATGCACTGATAAACCTGATGGAACAGCTGGAGGAGGATAGAGGCGCCAGGATAGAAGAAGCTAAAAGCAGGCTGGAAGGTCTGGTCGGTCAGATAAAAGAAGTGAAGACCGCGCAAGACAAAGAGTTGCTTGCCGCATACGCGGAGCAGCTGGATGCTTTGATCGCGGAATATCAGGATCTTGAGAATGAACTTAAATCCAAGGCCCGGGGTGTCCGCACTTCACTTGCCGCCGCGGGAAAACGTATAGAAAAAGATGCCGCCCGCATTGCCGCCCTGGAAAAAGAAGAACGCGAACGTGCATTTCAGGCAGCCAAGAGCCGGATCGATGGTATTATTGCCGGTATAAATGAAGCAAAGAAAAGAGAACCATCAGAAGTTCCGGGGCTTCTCTCCGGGCTTTATGCTTCGATCAAAGAGCTTGCAGGAGAATTAGGTGACGAGTTTGCGCCGTCCTTTGAGGATATGCGCCGCTTTTGTATTACCGAAAATATGATATTGCTGGATAGCGAGACGGACGAAATCGGCAAGATGACATCCGCACTGATGAAGGGCTTTAAGACGGCTACCGCAGATCAGATCGACGAAGTGTTGAAGAGGTTCGAACGACATATAGAGAACATCGATCTTTTAACAAAAGATATCAATGGTCTCAAAGAACAGAATGAGCTGGACAGAGAAGCGCTGGCGGCACTTCGAAGAAAGAAAGCGGTTCTGTCGGAAAAAAGCGCAGATCTCGAACAGAGAAAGGTCATCAAAGAGATCCACCCGCTTATAACGAGGAGCATGCGGGAGCTTCAGACTCTGAAAATAACCCGTTCCATGCCGGGCGGAGGAACGCAGCTTGTGTATACAGAAGTCGGCGTTGAGAAAATTTCTATAGTGCGAACGTTGTTTGCGTGCCTGGAGCGATTAGATACAAGCGTGGAATGCGCGAGGATCTGCCACGAAAAAGTGAGCCAGATATTCAGCAATACCTTAAGCGCTAAAAAAGCGGAAGCAAAAGAAGCAGCCTTTCTTATAGACGCCGAGAAGCGGATAGATAGTGGAGATCTTACCGCTTCAGAGATCGATGAGCTGAGGAAAGAGCTTGATGAAGAAGTTCCCCCGGAGATAGAGGCCCCTTACACTACGCGGAGATCCCATTATGAGGGCTGGCGCAGGGCATTACAGAGAGGGCTCGGCGGCAGACGGAGGGAAGACAGGGATGGGCCGGTCGAAGATGTTAGCAGCGGTCTTGACATATCTTTCACAGGGACTGAGCCGGCATCGGAACCGGCAGGGACACCGCTCAGGCGAGGGCCCGACAGGAGTGGACAGCAGGATGGCCTTCGCCGAGAGCAAGGGCAGGAAAGGTCTCTTGGAAGAAGCGCCACTCGTGATGACGGTCGAAGGGCCTCCGGAATCCGGCAGCAGAAATACGGCAGAGAAAGACCGGAAGGGCGGATTTCCCAGGAAAAAGTGCCTTTCGCGAACTTCTATGATCGCCGGAGAAAGCAATATGATGTCATCAAGATGGCCCGGGCAATAGCGAAAGAGATGGGAATAAGTGCAGCTGGATTTAAAAAAGTCATACATCTATTCGATGGTTTACCAAACCGCGTAAGATTCATAAAAGTCACAGACACAGCAATACGTTTGGTGTTCGCCAGGATCAAAGGTGACACGCAGGCAAAACAGTCCGCAATTGATAAAATGGCCGCTGAGATGACGCGTCCGGAATTGGGAAAAGTTAGCCGAGAAGAACAGGCGGCCGTTCAGGCCTGCTTGAGCTTTGACCCACATCAGAGTTCAGAAGAAAGCGCTTCGGGAGGCGTGGCAATAATGTTGGGGTTAATTATAATTTTCGCTGCAAGGGCGCTCCTTCTTTCTGAGCTGCCTTCGCTGATACCATCCACATCCCTTATTGCATTTTGCCTGATGGCAGGCATGTGTACCGTGGGAGCATCCGACAGTAAAGAAACCGGCAGGGACATTATGGAAATGGGGCCGGACGAGATCCTTGCCGGAGTACCGGAAGATATACAGAAACACAGTTTAAGGGTCGCGAAGATCGCGACGCTCATTGCCAGGGAACTGGAACTGTCGGAAGAAGATATAGACCTTCTTCAGCATACGGCATGGGCGCATGATATAGGACAATCGGAGAAAAGCCGGTATCCTGAAACGCTAAGAATGCTCAATAAAAGGCTTTACGGTCTGTCTGAGAACGAGAGGATCGAGCCGGTGAGGGATTATCTGGTCAGGTGGCTTGAGGACGACGAGATAATGGACAGGTATGGTATTCCGCCCGAAAAACGAAAGATAGCAAGAGAAAAGGTCAGGGAAAACAATTATTATCCCATATGGGAACTTTACATTGTCTATACCGTGCTGGGCAGGAAAGATCTGCCGAAAGAAGAACAGGAGCTCTCACCGGAGGAACAGGTAGTTGCGGGGAACATGTATAGCCATGGCAGAGATTCGATCAAAAAACTTGATACGATGAGCATCACGTATCCAGCCGAACTTGCTGTATTGATCCGGTACCACCATGATTATACGCGTCTCGAAGAGGAAATAGATCATCTGGTCAGAGAAGGTGCTATACCGGAAAGATACGAACAAAAATTCAGGAAAAAAATAAACTTACTGGAGAGCATTATTATTGTATCCGATGTTTTTGAACAGGGCAACAATTATGCCCGCCTGGTAACGGATAGAAGCAAGCCAAGAGTTGAAACTTTCAGCGAAACGATCAACGGATGGATGAAAAAACGCTTTGACAAGATGGAAAACATAAAGGAGAAACGTCCGCTTGAGGCTCTGGAAGCGCTCATAAAAAGGGAGGACCCCGTATTATTCGAGATCGTGTTTGACGCAAGAAGGAATAGTCAATTCATGGACGAAGATCTTACTTTTATCGGAGGCGGCCGGGTAGATCCGACAGAGCATGGTTTCAATATTATTGCGGGAAAAGAGGCCAAATTCTTAGCCCAGGTCATACTTGCAACGATAGGAATAGGGCTGGCCGTATCTATTGAACCTTTGATAGAGGTTTATATTGCTATGCGGGGCCTTCCTTCGGTGGAAAAACTCCGGCTCCTGATTGATTATCCTTTTATTTCGGCCACTGTCTGGGTATTTACGCTGGCCATAGCCATCGGATATTTTTCTCGGGCTATCCGGAAATTTTCAAAAATGACCAAAGCCGTGCAGGATGCCATGAAAAGCTGGAACAATACTTTTTCCAAAGAACTGAAAATGTACGATATCGAACTTGAAAGAACGCCGATCGCCAAGGCTACGCCGCAGGGCATTATAGTGAACAGACAGGCTTTTAACAGGATAGCCGACAGTGGGATAAGGGAAGATATCCTGAGGCACGACAGCGTTGAAAGCGCCATCTTACGGGTCTTGAACCGGAGGAAATGGGCCAGACCATTAGCTAACACAACTCTGGCGCATTTTATCGCGTTACTTGCGATCTTTCCTGGCATTGTTAAGTATATGCCTATTTCGAGAAAACTCGGTTCGTTCCACATAACGCCTATGCCACCATTGCCCGTTCTGCTGCATTTTCTTTTCAAGAAAAACCTCAGAAGCAGATTTCTTGACAGGAGGTTCTACGTGAGGATGGGGGATAAGCTTATAGATCGGCAGTCCTATTTCAGGAAAAGATACATAAAATGGCGGCACTCGCGAATTACAAGAAAAAGCATCTTTAGCCGGGGGGAGGACATTTGTCCGTTCTGTGAGGAGAACGCAGCACACAATGAACAAAGAACGAGATTAGGGGGATGGATCTACAGTGTTAACCGTGCTCCCATATTCTTCAAACATGTCATTGCTTTTACCCGTAAGCATGTAAATCAGGGGGCGATCAATACAGATCTATGTCTTGATGTTATCAGAATGATGGATAGTCTGAAAAAGCACACTATTTACTGGGCAAGCGAGGGCGGCGCAAGTATAAAGGGGCATCTTCATATTCATATTTTCGAAAAAGAGCGCAAACCTGTTCTTCGGACTGTTATGAAATGGATATTCGAATGGCTGAAATATATAGCTGTTCACCGCAGAGTGCATACACCCGTTCTTGATCTTGAAAAAAGAATGCCGGTTGAGGAGTATCCGGTAGAAACTCTTGCGTCTAACTCATTCGGTAAAAAGATAACCGGACTTGTGCGGAACTATCCTACAGCCGGTAACCCCATTTCCGCATACGTCGTATTCGGGTATCAGGAAGAGGACAGGATTATAATAGCGCGTCGAGTTTTCGGGATCGAATCCATAATGAGGTCTTTCGGGCTTGATGTGGACAAAGTATTCATGCGGGACAGAAAATCCGGGGAGATCAGGATCTATCTGTATCCAAGACGCAAGGGGTATGCTGCTGAATTTGGCGGGATCACGGATAGGGTCCTGGGACCGGTCGAGATGAGCGGACTTTTTATAATACCCGGGGAAGAAGCGTACCAGGATCTACAATTAAAAGATGCCATAAGCGTTTTAAGCGAAGTGGGACTTCCCTTAAAAAATAACGAGTCAAATATATTGAAAAAGGAGATAAAAAAGGCCATGCAGGAAGCTGAAGACCTGGTAACACTGCATGAAAAAAATCTCCCCAGGGATGTAAAAGCTATAGTTTTTGACCTTGACGGTGTTCTGTCGCATAGATCGCTGGTCGAAATAAGACGTCTTCAGGTGGAAATGTACAAGAGGATCATGGATCTCCCCACTTCACTTTATAATTCCTATTCTTCTGGACAGCACACCAAAGAGGCGATGGATCTTTTTAACAGAAGGGATGGGGCATCCTCAAAGGAGATCTTCCGGGAACTCATAAAAATCGCGCCAAAATACAGAAGAACAGAGCCATTGAGGACGGCTGAAGAATATTACGAGGAATACAGCAGGAAAAGAGAAGAAGCATTCAAGAAAATGTTAAGTAAAGGGGTGGACAGTCTTGCTCCGCATGTTTTGGAACTAATGGCCCTGTTGGAAGAACTCCCTGATCCGCCCGAGCTGTTCATCGCGTCCTGCAGGGGGAGAGAAAGCGTTTTAAGGTTCTACGAGGCGACCGGATTGTATAGATATATCCGTGAAGAAAATATATTTGCAGTTCCGGAAAAAGAGACCAGGGCGCAGAGAAGCGAAATAAAACTGAAGGCGGTACAGGATATCAAGCGAAAAAGAGGATTGAAGCCGGAACAGATAATTTTCCTGGATGACTGCATAAGCATCAAGGACGTTCTTGGCGATGAAGCTATAATAGGGCTTGTTCAGAACGCGACCATCAGCGATCAAAGCACCGTAACAAGAAGTAAAGAGGTCGGGATAGATTTTGTCAGAACAAGCTTGCAGCCTGACCCTAACTTTATAAAGACGATAACCGGTCGCGACAAAATGGGCGTGGAACAAGCTATAGATATCTTCAGGATCAGCGAGGAGGAGATAAAGCAGTCACTTCTTTCCGGGGAGGGAGAAATAACATACGGACAGCTTATGGAACAAGTTATCAGGCCGGGGGTGGAAAATTCCATGAAAGCAGGAGAGAGGTTTGACATTGTCATCATAGGTGATCCGGCAACGGGCAAAACGACCATTTCCAACACGACCATGAGAGAAGATATCCTCCGGATATCCCAAAGCACCCCGGTTATTATTTCAACGGATGACTTTCTTAAAGATAAAGACGAAAGAGATATAGATCACACGGTGCTTGTGCCGACAGAAGATCTTCTTGAAAAATTTGATTATGAACGAATGATCCAATCGATCAAAGATCATCTTGAGGGCAAGCCGGTCGAAACGACCGTATACGATGAGACTCTCAGGGGCAGAGTGAGAATTGGTGCCGGAGAAAACATGGAACCTCTTTTGTTCGCAGGGGCGGAGACATTCTCCCTGCGGGGGATCGAAGAACAACAGAAACACTTCGGAGAAACAGACATTTTGGTCCTGGAGTCTTCTCCGAGCAGAATAGTGCTGAGAGTGAACGATACGGATAACGTGATACACCTGTCGGATGGGAAGATAATATCGGTAGAGGCTAACGGGAAGAAACAGACCGTGTGGAGAAAACAAAAACTGGAGACAGCTCTTGATGTGGAACAGTACGCGGTACTGGATAAAGGGCGCAGATTTAAAGTTCCGGGTGATTTTGTGGATGTTACGAGAAGGATAGGATCTGACAGACAAGTTTATATATATGAGGGAATGCTTGTTCTGCATGAAGAGTCACTTGATGATAAATTTGACAAAAAACTTATACTGATCGCCCATCCTGATGTGACTTTCGAAAGAAGCAGACGCAGGTTCTATATGCAGACAGGAAGAAGAAGAGACGGGTTGGACGAAAGAGAGTCTGTTTTGTTGCTGGAGAAGCGAGCCTTTTATGAAAGCAAGACCTTTACCGGTCCGGAACTCGAAAGGGAAAGCAACAGAGATCTTATCAAGGTTAACACGCATACCATAGTTGAGAGCATATTCGCGCTCTACAGGGAAGGAAGACTTACAGAAGATCAATACGCAAAAGTCTTGACCGAAAAACTGGGACTAAGCGCTCACGATTTAAAGGTTGAGTTAGATAAGAGAACGTCTAGTCTCTGGATAGGCAGAGATACTGAGACCATTACGCTGTCGGGGGAGCCAAGGACAGTTGATTTCACTAAAAGGCATATAATCGCCCGCCAGTTGGGATATCTGGAACACGTTGTTTTAAATGCGAGGATGCGAAAACTCGAAAAACTGTTCGACGAAGTAAGAATGAGGCGGGGACCGCCCTACTCTTACTGGTCAAAGTTGTTTCTTGAGACCATACCCCTGCCCGGTTCCAGGACACACCGCATATTAACACAAGCTCATCACACATTCCTCCATATTCCTCAAGTACTGGAAAGCAAAACTTCAGACGAGATCCTCCGGGATATAATAACCGAATTATACGGAAAAAACGTTGTTTTAACACAGCACGAAGAGATGGTATGGTATGAGTATTGGTCTTTTTTAAATAAATATTATTGGGGGAACAAACAAAGTGAACTACAAAAGATCCTGCAAAGCCTCAGGCAGTCGGAAAAACAAGGGGAAATGGGTATCCTGGTAGGCGTATGTCCGATGTCCAGGAGCATCATAAAAGCATATGTCGAAGTCGCCCAAGAGCATCATTTTCCGCCGAATTTACTTGCCACCCCTAGACAGGTAGATATTGAAACAGGGTATACCGGATGGAACCAGAGGACCTTTTACGAGCATCTTCTTGAGGTTACCGCTCAAGCAGGATATAAAGGCGACATAGTGATCGAACGGGATCACGGGGGACCGTACGAAAACCCCGCGTATAAAGATCTGCCGCTTGCAGAAGCCATTGATGAGGCCAAAAAGACATACAGGGCGGATATAGAAAGAGGGTTTAGTCTCTTACATATAGATCTTTCTTTAGTTAATGAAACAAATGCCGGAAAGAAATTAACCCCTGATGATATTGCTGAATACACGGCAGAATTGATCTCAGACTGTGAAAGACATTGCTTAAGGACCGGACAAAAACCTATGGCTTACGCAATCGGTTCCGACGATGAGAACAGTCTATTGAAGGAGATTGACGACATAGAACAATTCATAATCGCTCTTAAAAGAAAACTCGGGAACAGGAACTTGGCTCATATCTGGAACAATGTCATCTATCTTGTTGTTGATACGGGTACGAAGCTGGGAGCAGGTGGACAAGTGGGCAGATTCGACCCTGATAAAACAAAAGCGGCGCAGGAGATCGCTTCACGCTACGGATTGATCCTTAAACAGCATGAAGCGGACTATCTCCAGGAAGATCAATTGAAGGAACTATGGCAGTCAGGGATAAGGGCTTTAAATTTAGGACCGGAGCTGGCGAGAGCTGAATACGAGACATTGGAATGGTTGGAAGAACAAGTCAACGAAAAACTTAAAAGTACAGATCAGAAACCTTCCGCTCTTATGAAAAAGATCGAAGAAAAACTGACTATGACCGATCTTTGGAAAAAATGGTTTAACGGCGCCCGATCCTTTAGTGACCTGAGTGAAGAAGACAGAAGGACTGCATGCCTTGAATGCGGACGGTATGTCCAGCTGGACGAAGAGGTCATAGCGGCAAGGGACAGGCTGTATAGGCTTGCGAGAGAGCTTTCAGTCGAAGCCGATCCGGAAGGGGTCGTGGTCGAAAGTATAAAAAAGATCATTTTAAGATATATAAAGAGTATGCAGGATTTTGGCGGTGAAGATATTGTATCAATAAAGCGTGACCCCCTTCCCGATGAAGAGAGAATGGGTGCAGGAGATCCTTTTTCAGCGGAAAGATCAGACAGGAACGTGGAAAAGAAGAGAAATACTCCCAGAGGCGGTCCCGGATCCGGAATATTAAGAACGCTTATTTTAGCCCTGTGCCTGTGTTTGCCCTGGTTTCCGATGTACAATAAAACTGCACAGGCTCAGACAACACTGTCCGGTGATCACCAGCCCACCGGGGAAATTGACGTAGTTATAGAAAATACTCCGGACATTACAAACCCGAAAGAACTGGAGCGTTTATTGCACCTTGTTGAAGTAGGTGATCTGAAGATAAGAAGCGGAGCAGAACAAGACCTGATCGCGGCAATTGAAAAAATGGATCACGAACAGGGGACACCTATTGCCATGAACTTGATCGAGAGCGACAGTCTGTTTGCTAAAATAGTCGCTTTCAGATTTTTGACACGGTCCGGGGACAAAGAAGCGGAACAACGACTGTCTTTTTACGAAAACCTTCACAGGCAGATCCAGAAATCACGCAACTACAATAACACGTACGCATGCCAAATGGGGAACCGGGAACTCGCTAAGATAGACGATGATCTTGCCCGCGGCGCGCTCATAGATAATTTAAAGGGACTCTACTGGAAAGCGCCCGGGTCTGCCGCGCGCGCTCTTGCCAGGACCGGAGACCCACGGGCTTTTCATGCGCTTACCAACGCGCTGCAGTATCCATCAAAGTCTTATGAGCGCTGTGAAAGCCTGCGGGCCGGTATTGCTTATGCGCTTGGCGAACTTGGAGATAAAAGAGGAGTAGAAAAGCTGCGCATGATATTGGAAGACAGGACTTCAGAGAAAAGCGATCCGGGTGCTCGCGCTAACGCCGTAGAAGCACTCGCCAAACTCGGGGACATGGAATCCGTCCTCGGTGTTTTAAGAACTGAAGAGGAAAATCCTTTCGTGCGATGCAGTGCCGCGAGGGCCGCTGTTCTTCTTGACGGACCGGAACTCATTCTAGCCCTTGCAGGCCTGGTATCTGATGAAAACTATCTGGTGAGCGAAACCGCGAAAACAGCGCTTAAGAAATCCGGCGGGATATCAGCATTATTGGATGAGTTGGAAAGTGCGTTGAACAGCAACGACACTGACAGGGTCCTGGCGTTAACCGAAGCGCTTGAGCTTACGGATCCCGCAGCTTTGGCTAAATGCAAATTGCGATACAGCTTAAGTAAATGGAACACACCTATGAATCCGATCGTGAGATTCTCGGTTATCGGGATAAGCTTACTGATGCTTCTCTTCGGCCTTACTATAAGGTTCAGAAGATCATTGAAAACTATGTATAAGCATATCTTGTCCGGTAGAGAGATCCCGGATGACGCCAGAATAGCCGAACTCAAATCTAAAATTTTTGCACTTAAAACACTCAGGGATACTGCTGTGTTTAAAAGACGCGTAAGAGCGCTTAGAGGGGAATACGGCCGAAGGATCACAAGAATGCCGAAGATAAAAGAGGCAATAGGACAGGTCAAGGACGATGTCGCGAACAATCAGCGGATCGAAGAAAAAAAACGATCCGGAGAGAAAGACATTGAGCAGGCTCGCGAGATGGTCACTGCCCTGAAGGTGGAGATAAAGCGTAAACAGGCGGAGCTTAACAGGTTGCAAGAAGATGCCGAACAAATGAAGGCTGAAGCAGAGCGTACGTTCAGAGAACTGGCGGAAGCCGAGACAGCGAA